>JAOUNK010000122.1 GCA_029881015.1 Gammaproteobacteria bacterium
TGCGGCAAGCCGAGCCCCTGCGTAAAAAACTCTGCCATTGGCTGCGCCTCTTCGGCTACAGCGCAAAATCGAAGACCGAGAACTTTCACCGCTACTCCTGTTCGCCTCCGTCAGTCGCCCGGCGTGGTCTCTGCAAAGTAGCGGTCAAACGCCCGATGCACCGTCTCCGGGGAAATTCCAACCGCCTCCATCGCCTTGCTGAACTGCTCCATCTCAGCGGCATGTCGAGTGCCGTCGGCGGCGACAACCTTGAGTCCCATGAGGGCAATATCTTCCTTGTCGCCATCCGACAGTGTCGGGCCGAGGTCAGCCAATAGCGTGGTCAGCATTGGCTTGTCCGTCAGTTCGGACATCGCCGTGGTGATTAGCTCCAGGGACTCGGCCCCCTGCAAATGAAAGTGTCTCTCGATGAGTTCGATCATCTTTGCGGCCTCTTCGGGTTCGATACTGCCGCTGCCGCGGGCTACGAACACCAGTAGCGCCGCGACCAGGAACTGCGAGTCGTAGGAACTCGTTCCCGCCTCGGTCTCAACGATCAGCTTCGTGCCTTGGAGACGGGAACTCAGTATTTCTGTCGTCATTCGATTCACCAGGTCTCGTAATTCTTGCGCATGTACTGAACGGAGCCGTCGATGAGCTGCTGGAGCACTTCCTCATCCACATCGGAGAGCCGCTTGATGTACAGGCATGACTTGCCGGTCTTGTACTTGCCCAGCCTGGCCATGAGCGAATCATAACGTTTGAAGCCGGCCAGGATGTAAACGGTGAGTGCCTGTTTGCGCGGCGAAAAACCGGTGATCATGAAATCGCCCTCACGGCCGCTCTCGTACTTGTAGTGGTAAGTCCCGTAGCCGACGATGCCGGGTCCCCACATCTGTGCGCGTTTCCCTGTCGCCTTGCGCATCATTGCAGCGACCTTGCGAGCATCGGCGCGCTTCTCCCTGTCATCGATCGCATTGATGAACTCGGTCACGCTCGCCTTTGTCACTTTCGTCTTGTTCTCAGCCATCGCCTCGCCCGCCTAGTTGGAGGTACCAAACAAGCGATCTCCAGCGTCGCCCAGGCCCGGAACGATATACTTCCTCTCGTTCAGGCGATCGTCGATCGCCGCTGCGTAAATCTTCACATCCGGGTGAGCCGCCTCGACGAGTTCAATACCCTCGGGGCAGGTAACGATACAGATGACGACGATATGCTCGGCACCGCTGCTCTTGAGAAGGTCCAGTGCGGCCACGGTCGAGCCGCCTGTCGCCAGCATCGGGTCGATGACAATACAGGTACCGCCCTCGATCTGACCCGGAAAGCGTTCGTAGTAGGTTACCGGCTTCTTCGTTTCTTCGTCCCGGTACAGGCCGACGAAGCCGACGCGGGCAGTCGGTACCAGCTCGAGAATACCTTCAAGCATGCCGACACCGGCACGCAGTATCGGTACGACGACGATGTCTGTGTCGATCTTGCGGCACCTCGCCTCGGCTATGGGCGTCTGGACAATCACCTCTTTCGTCTTGATGTTCTTGAGCGCCTCGTAGCATACGAACTTGGTGATCTCTGTCGCAAGTTCGCGAAAGCGTTTATGCCCGGTGTCTGACGCACGAATGATGCCCAGTTTGTGCTGTACGCAGGGATGATCAATCTGTATGGCCATGCAGGTACTCCATTACTCTGTCGTTTCCGACCAAATGGCGAACTCCGTGCCGACAGGGTCGACGAAGTGGAAACGGCGGCCTCCCGGAAACGGAAATATCGCCTGGCTGATCGTGCCGCCAAGCTCCTGTACACGCGCTACATCGCGTTCCAGGTCATCGCTGTAGAAGACCAGCAGCACTCCGGTCGCCGGCGCGGGCTTATCCGCCTTGCGGATTCCACCGTCGAGCCGCCCATCGCTGAAACTGAAGTATTCGTCACCCCATTCCTGGAACTCCCAGCCAAACATGCTTTGGAAAAACGCTCGCGCTTTCGGCAGATCCGTCGCGGGAATCTCTACATAGTCAATTCGGTTCTCGGGTCTCAATGGCATCTCCCTGGATCTCAGGCGCTTTTTAGTCGTAGCAGCGGACGCTCGCCAACGAGGGACACGGTACCAAATTCGCCACTGATTGCGTATCGGCCGTCATCGAGAACGACCAGGTCGCTGATCGCCCCATGTCCTAATTTCCCTGCGATTTCAGTCACTTCGCTGCCAGTAACCTGCGTCGACTGCAGCTCGTCGCAATACGCAAACGCGATCGTCGCGGGCCGAATGCACACCTTCTCGGCGGGTCGGGGTGTTTCGTAGAATGGATGCTCGGGCTCGAGGACGAGGTCCACATCGACGATGAGTGCCTCACCCTCCATATGCCAGGACAGTACGAACGACCGCGACAAATCGATGTCGGCAAACTCGCGCAACTGCCGCCAGGTGACTGTCGCCGCATCGTCACTCATGATTCACGTCTCCCGGACGGGCTCCGCGGCATTGATCGTGCCCTCGCCCGGCGTGATAAACATCATGACCGAATGCGCGTGTACGCGAGCTGTGTGCCAAGTGTCCCGAGGTACGATAACGAAGGTTCCCGGTTCAGTCATGCGCACGGTCTCGTCGCCGCCGTCCTTCGCGAGAACCAGGTCGGCATCGCCCGACACCAGGATGACAAATTCGTCGCCCGCCGGATGGACTTCCCACGTAGTCCAGTCGTCGCCGAACGCGTAGCTCGATATCAGAAGGTGGCCGGCGAAATCCTTGTATTCCTCGTCAAGCCGCTCATGGAGATCCGGGGTCACCTCGACGGTATCGGCACCGAACTCGTCGTTCAATACGACGAAGTTCGATGCGAGCCTCAATGCCTGTCCCATGGTGCCTCCTAACCGAACGTGCTGGCCACCCAAACGCCGATGTAGTGCGAAAGTACGAGTACCAGTATGGCGATACCAACATGCTCGCCAATGATCGCCGGCGGGGACTCATCCTGTGACTTCGCGAGAAAATAGCTCAACACCACAATGACCAGAAGCCCCCAGATAACCGATGTGATGACGGCCGGGCCAAGCGGCAGCAGCAACAACGGAACCGCGAAACTGATCGAGAAAACAAACTTCGTCAAAAACGTAACGATCGTCGCCGCCCACACGTGCTTGTGATCGGTATCCGGATTAGCCTCTTCAGCCAGGTGGATACCGAGCGCATCCGACATCGCGTCGGCCACGGCAATCACCAGGATGCCGCCCAGCACCGCGGTGATCGACCTGGTGCCCGAGTTCAGGCCGACGATTAGCCCGATCGTCGTAATGACGCCCGATGTGGCGCCGAAGAACAAGCCGGTGCGGGCGCCGTCGCCCTTGAATATTTCCATACTACTGCTGTCCCAACGCCTTGCTGTAGAGGCAGATCGCCGCGTCGTCCCCGGGCATTGTAATCATTTCGACAAACTCCAGGCCCAGCTTTTTTATCAGCCCCACGGACGGGGCGTTGTCCGGTGAGACGATTGCCGCCAGTTCCGCGAGGTGCAGGTCGTCGCGCGCGTGTGCCAGGACAGCAAAGGAGGCTTCGCCGGCGTAGCCCTGGCCGCAGAATTCCGGCAGAACGCCGAAGCCAATGTCGGGATACTCCAGGTTATCGCGTTTGAACAAGCCGCAGATCCCCATCCTGACGCCATCGCTCTTGCGCACCATGGCGTAGGGACCGAAACCATAGTCGGCATACAGTTTCAGCGCGCCGGCTCGCATCGCCTCCTGCGCCTCTGCAATAGTCCGCACACCTCGATCCCCGACATTCCTGATAAACGCGGGGTCGTTCCACACGGCGAGAAGAAGGTCGGCGTCATCGAGGGTAACGCGACGCAGGATGAGCCGGTCCGTTTCCAGCTGCCATTCGGCCATCAGTGCCATGCCCCGAGTATGAGCCCGTAGAGAACGAACTGGGTCGTGTGATAGCCGCCGTCGATCAACCAGGCGACGATCGGGCGATTCGCGAACTGGTAGTTGATCCCGAAACTCATCGCCACGAAGCCGACACCCACCAAAAGTCCGGCTTTCCAGGCTTCCGACAATACCGGGGACGGCCCGAGCAGCATGGCAAACACGAGGGCGGCAACCAATGCGAACACAAAGCTCAGGCCGAAGACCCTGGCTGGATGCCCGTTGTCCTTATCGCTGCGTCCCATGGCCTTGTTCCACGGTTTCAGAAACAGGGCCGGGGAATACCATAGCCCGCCCAGGACGAAACTCGAGGCAGCCGCGGCAAGCACGGCCAGAAAGTTGATACTCATTACTACCCCCTCCTGATCCAGCAGGAATACAGGAACTGCTGCGCTGCACCCAGCGGTGTCTCGTGGTTTACGAGTTCATGGGATTGCAGCTCGAACTCGGCGCCCAGCAGTTCCTCCAACATGCCGACAGTGTAGCGGCGAACTTCAAGGCCGCTGCACTTGAGCGGACCGTCGGGACCGAACGTCGCGATAATCGCGTAGCCACCCGGTGCGAGCGCTTTTCTGAGCACCTCGACATAGCGTGTCCGGTCGGCAGCCTCCGTGAGGAAATGCAATGCCGCCCGATCGTGCCAGAGCCGGTACGGGCGCTCCGGTTCAAACTCCGTAACGTCCATGTGCACCCAATTGACGCGAGCTGCGCGGGCGCCCAGCCTGTCCTGAGCCTGGTCGAACGCGCCCGCTGCGAGGTCGAGCACGGTCACGTCCCTGTATCCCGCATCCAGCAGGCAATCGACCAGCGTCGACGCGCCCCCACCGATATCGATGATTGCGTCCTCGGTTGAAAGCGAGGTGCCGCGCATAAGGGCAAGCGACTTGTCCGGCACCGCCTGGTACCAGGACACCTCAGTCGATGCTTTGTTACCGTAAACGTCTTCCCAGTGAGTCCGGCGCCCGACGGTCACTGCGACGCCTGCCTGGCCTGCTCAATTGCGCGGATGAAACCCGCCTTGTCTTGTGGCGAGACGAGGACGAACTTCCTCTTGCCCAGGGATATCTTCAACCGATCGAGAGACAGCGCCGGCGACGACAAGGGATTCCGGCTTGGCGTGATGTCCCTGATGTCGGCGACCGGGACTTTCCACCTGAACGGTCCGGACACAATGCGCAGGGTATCGCCGGCAATCGTGTAGTGCGTATTCCTGAAAATCGCGAAGACCAACAGGATCACGACGACGGTAACCACCGCGACGAGCAGGCGAATCGGCCAGGGTGTTTCCTCGATAAGAACGGCGATCAGCGCCGCGATCAGGCCGCCGATCGCCAATACCATTACGGGAATCAACCAGCCGTCGACCTTCGATGCAAACCGAGTCTCCATTTGCCCTAAAGCCTAATCCCCAGCCTGTTCGCAATCAAGGCTGCATGTCGCGCCTAGATGCCCATCCTTACAAGCGCATCGATGACTTCCCGCATGAAACGCTCGGCGGCCGGGTAGCGCGTGGCAAAACCTGCCTCGACTTCTTTCGCGCGTTCGATCAGTGCATTCACTTCCTCGTCGTTTTCGATGACGTTGTGAATATCGGTGTCGAGATCGGCCATGAGCGTCCTGAGCTCATCATCCATATCCGTGCTGCGGATTTCCTCCTGCAGCTGCGCCAGTAATTTCTTGATTCGATCCTTGCTCATGCCCTCAACCCAGCGTCCGAAGTTTTCTAATACCAATCGCGTCGCGAATATCGGCGAGATACGGTGCCGACAGCTCCCGGGCACGTTGCGCACCCTTTAGCAATTCTGCCTCAACCACGGCAGGATCCGCGACCAGCCGCTCATACTCTGCGCGAGCAGGCTTGATGTGATCGTTCACGTACTCGAACAACTGCTGCTTCATCTGACCCCAGCCAATACCGTCCGCGTACGCCTTCGCAACGGCCGCTGTTTCCTCAGGTGTCGCGAAAGCCTTGTAGATATCGAACAACGTACTATCGGCCGTGTCCTTGGGTTCGCCGGGTTCGAGACTGTTCGTCTTGATCTTCATGATCAGCTTGCGAAATTTCTTTTCCGGGGCGAACAGGGGGATCGTATTGTTGTAGCTTTTCGACATCTTGCGTCCATCCAGCCCCTTGAGAACCGCAGTATCTTCGCCAATAACCGCCTCTGGCAGCACGAACGTTTCGCCGTAGTTGTGGTTGAACCGTTGTGCGATGTCCCGTGCCATTTCTACATGCTGTTTCTGGTCCTGGCCGACCGGTACCTTCGTCGATTTGAACATGAGTATGTCGGCGGCCATCAGGATCGGGTAGCTGAATAAAGCCATGGTGATGCCCTTGTCAGGGTCCTTGTTGCCACTCTCAACGTTGGCCTGCACCGATGCTTTGTAGGAGTGCGCGCGATTCATCAGGCCCTTGGCCGTCATACCGTGCAGGATCCAGGTCAGCTCCAGGATCTCGGGGATATCCGACTGCCGATAGAAATACGCGTGCTCGGTGTCGAGCCCCAGTGCCATCCATGCAGCGGCGATTTCGAGTGTCGACCGGCCGATCTTGTCCGGATCTTCGTTCTTCGCAAGCGAATGGTAGTCCGCGAGAAAATAGAAGTGCTTCGTGTCGAGGTCTCTGCTGGCTTCGATACCCGGCCGGATGGCGCCGACATAATTACCGATGTGCGGCGTCCCGGTCGTTGTGATACCCGTCAGAAAGATCTCCTGCGTCATTAGTAGCCTGCTGCCTGCCCGTCTTTGCGTACTTCGGAGGCGCCATAGTACACGCCCTGCTCCTTATCGAACATGATTGCCTGGTAACCGCCGAAGCTGCCATTTGAGTCGCCCAGTGTATGGCCCATTTTCTCGAGCGCCTGGCGAGTCGCTTCGCTGAATCCGCTTTCGAGGTGGACGACGCCGCCGTCTGTCATGCGGGTTCCGGTCGGCTCCGATGAGCCTATATGGTTGATGCGCGCGGCATCGCCTGCCTCCTGCAGGTTCATCCCGAAGTCCACCATGTTCACGATAACCTGGGCGTGACCCTGTGGCTGCATCGCGCCACCCATGAGACCGAAACTGATCAGCGGTTCGCCGTCTTTCATAACGAAGGCCGGAATGATGGTATGGAACGGCCGCTTACCACCTGCGACCACATTCGCGTGATTCGGATCCAGTGAAAACAGCTCCGCCCGGTCTTGCAGGACGAACCCGAGGTCTCCCGGTGTCATTCCGGAGCCCATGCCGCGGTAGTTGCTCTGGATAAGCGACACCATGTTGCCGTCTGCATCGGCCACGGTGAGGTATACCGTATCGCCTTCCTCGAGCTTACGATCGCCGGCAGGCAAGGACAGCGAGGCGCGCTCAGGCGATAACAGCTTGCGGCGCTCGTCGGCATAATCCTTGGAGATCAGCCAGTCGACGGGTACGTCGGCAAAATCCATGTCGACGTAGTACTTCGCTCGATCCTCAAAAGCGAGCTTCTTGGCTTCGATCAGCGTGTGCAGGTATTCGGCGCTACCGAATCCCATACCCGCTATGTCGTAGCCCTCGAGGATATTCAGGATCTGCAGCGCAGCGATGCCCTGTCCGTTCGGTGGGAGTTCGAACACGTCCCAGCCACGGTAGTTCGTTGATACAGGCGTCACCCATTCGGACGTGTGGGATGCAAGGTCCTCGTAGCGCAACAACCCGCCCTGTTCCGCCATGTAGGCGTCTATAATCTTCGCGATGGTGCCCTTGTAGAACTCGTCCCTGCCTTTGGTCGCAATGGCCTCGTAAGTATTCGCAAGGCGCGGATTACGGAACATCTCGCCTTTTTTCGGTACATCGCCGTTCGGCATGAACGTCTCCGCAAACCCGGGGTAATGGCCGATACGATCGCGATTGCTCTCGAAGTAATGCGCAATGACCTCGGAGACCGGGAAACCCTCGCGCGCGTAACGAATCGCGGGCGCCAGGATCTCCTGCATCGGCAGGTGTCCGTAGCGAGCATGCAACTCGAACCAGCCATCGACGGCGCCCGGTACGCTGACCGGCAGCGGTCCAAACTTGGGGATCGTGTCTATTCCGCGGCTTTGGAAATAGTCGAGCGTCATCGCCTTCGGGGCACGCCCAGACGCGTTCAGGCCCGTCAGTTCCTTCTTGTCGGCATCCCAGACAATGGCGAACAGATCTCCGCCGATGCCACTGCCGGTGGGCTCCGTCAGGCCGAGCATTGCGTTCGCCGCGATCGCCGCATCAACAGCCGTGCCTCCTGCTTTCAGAATGTCCAGGGCAACCTGCGTGGCGAGCGGCTGGCTCGTCGCTGCCATGCCATGAGGTGCGATGACTTCCGAGCGCGACGCGTGGGCGCGACCGGCCACGCGATCGTAGCCGGGATCAGCCGCCATTGCGGTGTTCCCGAAGGCAATACAAGCGGCGAGACCCAGGCATGCGAATCGTTTCATCCTCTGCTCCACACCCCGAAATGGGCTGCCAATAATGGCACTCGCCGAGTAGCGCGGCAACAGGGTATGATCTTCGCCATGAATACCAAATACAGCGACAAGAACCCCGACCTAGGCGCCTTGTACGGCGGTCACCTGGAAACCCTTGCGGCACGCCACAACCACGCCCTCGAGCGGGCCGGTGCAAGTCATGCGGTGATCTACTCCGGCAACCCGAAGCTCGCATTCCTGGACGACTATCATCTCCCGTACAAGGCGAACCCGCACTTCGTGACCTGGGCCCCGCTGACCTCGCTGCCGTTTTCCTACATCGTCTATACCCCTGGCGAAACGCCAATCCTGGTTTACTTCCAGCCTCACGACTACTGGCACGTGGTTCCTGGTGTGCCGGATGGCTATTGGACCCGCCACTTCGACATTCGCATCGTCCATTCGATCGACGAGATCGCTGCGCACCTGCCCGCAGACCGGGAAAAGTGCATCGCCATCGGTGAATTCCATGATGAAACCCTGGCATTCGGCATTGAACGCATTAACCCCAATACGGCCATCAATATCCTGCATTACGCGCGCGGCAGAAAGACCGCTTACGAACTCGCTGTCATGCGCCTGGCGGCAGAGCGCGGCGCGCTGGGGCACGTTGCCGCCGAAGCCGCGTTCCGCGATGGCCGGTCGGAATTCGATATCCACAGAGCATATTGCAAGGCGGTCAGTCACACGGATACCG
>JAOUNK010000443.1 GCA_029881015.1 Gammaproteobacteria bacterium
AAGCGTTTCATGTCTTCGAGTTGGAGTGGGGACCCGAGTCGATGACATGGTTCGTCGACGGCGAAAAATTTGCCGAAACGTCAATCGTGGGCGAGGAGTTTTCCGAGTTTCACAAGGACTTCTTCATCCTGCTGAACCTGGCGGTTGGCGGCCGACACTCGGGGCGCCCCGACAACAGCACGCGGTTTCCCCAGTACCTGTACGTCGACTGGGTGCGCGTGTATCAGAGGGACTGATCCGGGCAGGCCAGGCCCGCCCGGAACTGCGTTACGGGTGTTGTCGGTGCCGCGACGCCGCCGGCAGGGCGGGTCGCGGCGGCCGAAGCAGAGTCAGTCGATGACGCCGCAGGCGATGCGGGCGCCGCCACCGCCGAGCGGGGCCGGGTCGTCGCTGTAGTTGTCTCCCGATGCGTGCACCATGAGCGCTCGTCCGCGAATATCGGCGACGGTCAATCGGGGCGCTACCGTAACGGCACTGGCCTCACCGTTCTCGTCGACGACCAGCAGCGGCAGATCGCCGAGGTGCCCGTTATGACCGGGACCCCTGTGTGCCTTGGCGTCCGTCGGATCATAGTGCCCGCCGGCCGCAAGACCGGCCGCCTTCGCGCCATCCTTCTCGCCGGGATCGCAACTCGGGTTCTGGTGTACGTGGAAGCCATGATCGCCCGGCGGCAACCCCTTGAGATCAGGGGTCAGCCGGAGCCCGTCGTCCGTATCCGTCGCGGTGACGGTACCCAGCAATTCGCCGACGCCGTCGGCGCTGATGGCGTGAATGTCGATACGGATTTCGTCAGCATGGGCCGCGGCCGCGAGTGCGCAGCCGGTCAGGAGCAGTGTGCAAGCAAACTGGAATTTCATCGTCAGGTCCTCCCCTGCGGGTGGTGGTGAGGGATCGTAATCAGCATAGCATCCGCTGGTCGAGTTGCTCGACGAGCCTGGTCAGCGCTTCCGTCCCGATCAGAAGGCCAACGCCGTCGAAAGGTAGGCGTAGGCCGTGTTCGAGTTCGGGGGCGCACTGGGAGCATCGCTGAGAAACTCCCCCTTCCACAGGTAAGCGGCCGTGAAGTCGACCGTCAGGTTTCGCGAAGCCGACCACCATTGCCAGCGCAAATCAACCTGGTGACCAATGAACGACCCCGAAAGGCCATTACGGTCTCTGAGCCCTGCTGTCGGCAGGACATCGCGCTTGCTGGCAAGCCATGCAGGCCGGTAGTCGATTCGGAAATCGGTGGACGGACGTGGCTTCGTCCGCAGGGCAACACCGGGCGACAGGATATTGCTGCGCGTCAGGGCGCCATAGATGCCTGTAGGTCCGAACTCCCAGCGCCTGGCGCCGTACAGGGTATCGAAGCGATTGAACTCGCCGTCATCCGGATCCTTGTCGCCCGATGCATAATCGAAACGCAAGATCACGCGAGGGTCCCAGCTGCCCGGCATCTTGCGGCTGATTTCGGCATGAGTGAACCACGCGCGGTGATCGAGGTCCGTGGTGTCGATCGGCAGCGCGGTGGCGCGGCTCTTGCCGTGCTGGAGCGCGGCCTCGAGCTCGTAAGCCCATGCATCGCCCGAATGCTGCACGCGACCACCGGCTGTCAGGAAGTCGCGATTGCGCGTGGGCAGGCCCGGCCGATCATTTTCGCGGATGCCGATCAGATACACTTCGGTGTCAAAACGGCTGCTGACCTGCAGGTCGGATACATACAAGCCCCAGAACAACCGCTCCCAATGCTCCTCGTCGAGTTCGAACTCGTTGTTTCGCAAACGATCCCGTTCGAGGATATCGGGCAGGCGGGCAACCGGCATCGTGACGAATGCGTCGAGGCCGACGCGCCCGGGAATCGACCACCTGGCGCGGATACCCGTAAAGGCGTTGATCGTATTGCGCGTGCGATTGCGCGCCACCAGGCGGCGGCTGCCAACATCCATGGTCATCCGGCCGACCTGGATGTCGACATTCTCGTTCCTGTAGCCGATGTATGCGCGTAACGGCTCGAGCGCGTTGACGTCGCCCGTACCGACCGGTGTCAGGTCCTGATCCAGCCACGCCCGGGAATCCTGGAGCTCGAATCCCCCATAGAATCGCTCGCCTCTGGCCTCGGCGTGCACGAGCAGTCGGGATACCAGCAGCTCATCCGGGTCCTCGCCGACGATGCGAAACGTGTTGTCCATATATTCGTAGCGCAGCCGCAGACTGCCGCTTATGGAGAGCCAGTCGGGGCTCTTGGCGGCCGACGCTTTGGGTGGTGGTTCGCTCTGCGCCTGAACGACGCCAACGCACAGCATGGCCAGCAGTGGAACGATGCGCCGTGGCAGGCGAACGTGGCGCCGGCAACGAATCTCGCTGTTCATGCGCAACGGCTA
>JAOUNK010000123.1 GCA_029881015.1 Gammaproteobacteria bacterium
AGTCCTCGAGGAACTCGCGAATACGATCAGGATCGGGGCGCGTACCGCCAGCAGCGGTACCACTCGACTGTGGCGTGTCGGGGACGAACGGCGAGCGTATGCCCTGCTCGTCAGCGATGTACGTAAACACCTCGTAAGGCTCGATTTCAGGCAGCGGCTCAATGCGACCGCCCGGGCGTGCCTTGACTTCGTTGATGTAACTGTCGAGATCATCCATGTCACCGCCGCAGGCGGTGAGTCCGAACGCCAGAACCGCAGCCAGGCCAAGCCTGGTGACTGACTTGATAATTGAAGAAGCGTGCTGCATTAGTTTGCCTCCTCATCGATGTAGCGGTAGGTCTGAGCAGTTACTTCCATGCTCAGGTTGTCGAAGGTATCGGTCGTCTCCGGCGTGATATTGATGTCATGCAAGGTCACGATTCGCGAGATACCGGCGATGCCGCTGACGAACTTGCTGATCTCGTGGTAACTACCCGTCAGGCGAATCTTGATCGGCTTCTCCGCGTAGAAGTCCTTGGGGATCTCGGGCTGTGGCACGAACAGTTTCTCCTGCAGGCCTGCAGCCAGTCCCGTCTGCGATATATCGACAATCAGGTTCGGAATTTCCGTCTCACCCGGCAGCTGCCTGAGCATGGTGCCGAAAGACTGTTCGATCTGCGCAAGTTGCGCCTTGTATGCGTCGTAGTTTGCCGCCTTCTTCTGCTTGTTCTCGAAGGTCAGGCGAAGTTCTGTTTCTTCACCCTGGGCGCGCTCAAGCTGAGGTGCCTTGTCCTTGATGATAAAGAAGTAGACACCGAGTCCCGTGACCAGCATGAACACGATCACGATGACGGCGATACGGAAAGGCAGCGGCCAGCGACCTACGTCATTCGCGTCCAGGCTTTGTAGTTCTTCAACGAGGTTCATTCCGTCTCCTCCGTATCAGAGCGTATCTGCTTCAGATAAACGACGAACTCCGACTGGCGTGAAGAACCTGCCTGTGTCGTTTCGACGCGCTCCACTTCGGGGTCGCCAAGCCATTCCGATGCGTCAATCTGACGCATGAGCGCCGAGACGCGTGTGCTCGATTGCGCCACTCCGCGGATCTCGACCCGTGCGCCGGTTTGCTTCAAGCCGGTCAGATAAACACCCTCGGGGAGGAGGCGCGCGATTTCGTCAAAGAGATGCACGATCTCCGGACGGCTCTTCTGCAGCTGTTCAATAATTTCCATGCGCGCGAGCAGACGTTCCTTCTGCCGCTCAAGCCCGTCGATCTCCGTAATACTCTTTTCGAGCTCGACGATTTCGGCTCTAAGACGATCGTTGCGCGCGTTCTGCGATGAGATCATCTGCGAGTACGCAAGGACCGTCAGCACGACAACGGCAATCGCGGCGATAACCGCGAAGCCCATCGCCATACCGAAGTCGCGTTGGCGCTTTTGCCTTTCCGCCTCGCGCCACGGGAGTAGATTAATACTAGGCATTAGTCAAAGCTCCTGAGTGCGAGACCACAGGCCGTGAGTAGTGCTGTTGCATCTTTGTGCACGCCTTGTGACTTGGCCTTGGAGGAAATTTTCATTTGTCCGAGCGGGTCGCCGACTTCCGTTGGAATACCTACACGGCTCGAGATGACGTCCGAAATGCCCGGAATGTTGGCGCAACCGCCACACACCAGGATCATGTCTGGTTGTTCGCGACCGCCGCCCGAGGCGAGGTAGAACTGCAGCGAGCGACTGACCTGCTGGGTCATGTCGTCGATAAACGGCTCCAGCACTTCCGGCTGGTAGTTCGATGGCAGGCCGCCCTGCTTCTTCGCGCGACCGGCATCCTCCATCGACAGGCCGTAAGTGCGCATGATCTCCTCGGTCAGCTGCTGGCCCCCGAAGTTGAAGTCACGCGTGTATACGACCTTGAGATCCTGCAACACACTGAACGTCGTGCTCGATGCGCCGATGTCGACGACCGCTACCGACTGCCCCATGCCACCGTCCGGAATCTGGTGGCTCAGAAGGCGGCAGGCATTCTCGAGGGCAAAGGCCTCAACGTCGACGATCTGCGTGGACAGGCCGGCGGCATTGACCGCTGCCTGGCGCTGCTCGACGTTCTCGGTTCGCGTCGCTACCAGCAAGACGTCCATCAGTTCGGGGTCTTTGGCATTCGGGCCGATCACTTCGTAGTCGAAGCTCACCTCTTCCATCGGGAACGGGATGTACTGATCGGCCTGGATCTCGACCTGGCCTTCCAGGTCCCTGTCGGAAAGACTCGACGGCATTTGAATGACTTTCGTAATGGCTGCATCACCACTGATGGCGACGGCCACGTCTGTTGCCTTGGCACCCGCACGTTTTACGGCGCGTCGAATCGCCTCGCCGACGGCTTTCGCATCGACGATGGCTTTTTCGTTCACCGAACTAGGGGGCGTAGGCTCTGCTGCGTAGGACTCGACCCGATAGCGCTTCCCGCTCTGGGAAAGCTCTATCAGCTTGACCGACGACGTCGTTATATCGAGGCCTAGCAGCGGCTGTGATTTGTTGCCAAAAAGCACGTGTTTTTCCTTCTAAGTCGGTAAGTTGCGAGTCAAATGTAAGCCAGACCTGAGCAAAGCGATTTAACTATATATCAATAAAATGTTAAATAAAACGTGACTGTGTTCACGATCCGACGATCCCTAATGTTAGGGGGTCTTTGGAGCGGATTCCGTGAACCAGTCGGCTACCCGACCTGAGACTCCTTATTGCAGCCTTCAGGCTGGTATGACTATCATCGCCGCCTGATGCTGTGTCCCAGACCCCTCGCCCCAAAAAAGCCACATTCTCGTCACCGGTGGAACACCACGTTAATCTCTAATAGGGCACTCCAAGGCCTGCAGAAACCGGGGCATTCAGCCGAAAACGCCTGTAACTATGCATAAATCAACGGAAAAAAAATCCAACTCACGTCACATTAGGCGACATAAGCTGATTCGGGCGCTTGTCGTGGCGCTCGGACTTGGCGCTATTGGCGGTGTTGGCGTGACCGCGGGCGTTATCGGCGCTTATTACTACGTCGAGCCCGGATTGCCGCCGGCGGAGACGATTCGCGATATTCCGCTGCAGATCCCGCTGAGGATCTACAGTCGTGACGGCTACCTGATCTCCGAGATCGGCGAGCGCCGGCGCATCCTGGTGACCTACGACGAATTGCCGCAACACGTGGTCGACGCCTTTGTCGCCGCTGAGGACCAGCGCTTTTTCGTTCATCCCGGCGTGGACTACCGCGGCGTCTTGCGAGCCATCGTCGAGGGGATCACCACGGGCGAACCGACGGGCGGATCGACCCTGACTCAACAGCTCGCGCGCGATTACTTCCTCACGCGCGAGCGCCGCTTTACGCGCAAACTGCGCGAAGCGTTCCTGGCTTACAAGATCGAGCAGGAGTTCACCAAGGAACAGATCATGGCGCTGTTCCTCAACAAGATGTTCTTCGGGCAACGCGCCTACGGCGTTGCCGCCGCATCGCAGGTGTTCTTCAACAAGGATCTAGCCGACATCAATGAAGCCGAAGCCGCTACGCTCGCCGGCGTATTGCCGGCGCCGTCACGCTACAACCCGGTCTACAGCGCGACCAATGCCGAGAATCGCCGCGGCTATGTGCTCGGGCGCATGCGCGATCTGGGCTACATAGACGAAGCGACCTATGCCGATGCCATGGCATGGCCGATGGAGTCACGCCTGTACGGCGCGGCGATCGAACTCAACGCGCCCTACGTCGCGGAGATGGTCCGCAGCGAAATGGAAAAGCGCTACGGCGACGCCTACCAGACAGACGGCTTCCAGGTCGTCACCTCGCTCGACTCCCGCCTGCAAAAGGCAGCGAACTACTCGTTGCGGAACGGCCTGCTGGAGTTCAGCCGACGCCGTGGCTACCGGGGTCCGATCAGCAACATCGCGTTGAGTGACGAACTGCTGGTCACGCCCTTTGCCGAGTGGCCGATCGAGATTCGCGAGTTGCTGGAACAATATGCGCCGGGCGGGCTGTCGGTCGCACTGGTCACCGCGGTGCACGATAACAACACGGCATCGCTGGTGATGCAGGGCGGCAAGACGGATACGCTGCCATGGTCCGGTATTCGCTGGGCGAACCGGTTTATCGATCGCGAGACGTTTGGCCCGGCACCGCAAACCGCCGCCGAGGTGGTCGCGCCGGGTGACCTTATCTATGTCATGCCGACGACCAAAGGCACCTGGGCCCTTGCGCAGGTACCCGAGGTCCAGGGCGCGGTCGTTTCCGTTGACCCCTTCGACGGCGCCATCACGGCACTGACCGGTGGCTTCGATTTCACCACGAGCAAGTTCAACCGCGCACGCCAGGCTTACCGGCAACCGGGATCCTCGTTCAAGCCCTTCATCTACTCGGCCGCGCTCGAGCACGGCAACACGCCGGCAACCATTGTCCTCGATGCGCCCGTTGTGATCAATTCGCCGGAGCTCGAAGCGGTGTGGCGACCGACCAACTACAGTGGGCGCGTCTACGGGCCGACGCGCATGCGCGAAGCGCTGACCCGCTCGATGAATCTCGTTTCGGTACGCTTGCTGCTGTTTGAGACCGGCATCGGCAATGCCGTGCGGCATATCGAGAAATTCGGTTTTGGCCCCGCCGCATTGCCGTACAACGGTTCGCTGGCGCTGGGTGCTGGCTCAGCCTCGCCGCTCGACATGGCCCAGGGCTATGCAACACTGGCCAACGGCGGTCACGCCGTGAAACCGTATGTGATCGACGCGATCTACGGACCCGACGGCGAAACGCTCTACCGCGCGGACCCGACTATCGTCTGCGACGCCTGCGTGCCGAGTGACCCGGAGTCCGGTTACAACCGCAGGTCGAGGGATGAGTTGACGATCGAAGAGATGATCGAGATCGCAACGGTTTACCAACCCGATGCCAGGACCGCGCCAGAGTTGTTCGAGAACGTCAACGTTGCCCCGCAGGCGATCTCGCCGCAGAACGCCTTCCTGGTCCAGGACATGATGCGGGACGTTATCCGGCGGGGAACAGGCCGTCGTGCCATGGTCCTGGGCCGCAACGACCTGTCAGGCAAGACCGGCACGTCGAACGACCGTCGCGACGCCTGGTTCGGCGGCTTCAATGGTGACATTACGACGATTGTCTGGGTCGGCTACGACGATGACCTGCCGCTCGCGCCGGGCGAAGAAGGCTCACGGACCGCGCTGCCCATCTGGGTGGAGTTCATGCGGATCGCCCTGCGCGGCGTGCCGGAGAACCAGATGCCGATGCCCGAGGGCATCGTCTCGGTACTGATAGACCGTGAAACCGGTTGTCCCGCGCGGGCGGGACAGGGCAATGTCCTCTTCGAGGTTTTCCGCGATGGCCAGGTGCCCGAATGCGAGGCGGTAGACGACGTCATCGACCCGTTCAACAACGCATCGGGACTCGACCCGGAATCCGAAGAAGAGCAGGACGAAAGCGAAACCCTCTTCTGAGCGATGGGACGGCGACGCAACAACGAAACAGAACGTACGCGCCAGGTACTCGCGCAGGAGGCCGCACGCATCATTGTCGACCACGGCGTGCGCGACTTCCGGGTAGCAAAGCAGAAAGCCGCTGAGCGTTTGGGCGTTGGCGCGCGGGGGGCTTTGCCCGGCAATGCCGAAATCGAGGCCGCGGTTGCGGAACATCTGCAGCTTTTCGACGGCGACTCACATGAAGATCGGCTGCGCCTGCTGCGCGTCGCCGCGCTGTCGGCAATGGAGTTGCTCGCGTCGTTCACGCCCCGGCTGGTCGGCCCCGTATTGGTCGGTACGGCCGATGAAAACTCCGCTGTCAACCTGCACGTGTTCGCCGACAGCCCCGAGCACGTCGCAATGGCACTCGCCGATTTGGGCATCAGCTACAAGCCCTATGAGCGCCGGCTGAAGAGTCGGCGCGACCAGGTCGATACGTTCGCGGGATTCGAGTTTCACCACAACAACAGCGCGATCCAGGCGACCGTGTTCCCGGTCAACGGTATTCGGCAAGCACCCATGAGCCCCATCGACGGCAAGCCGATGAGGCGGGTTGACTCGGAGGGCGTCCAGCTACTCCTGGAACACGTCTAGCGTTTGTCGATCGGCACGTAGTCGCGCTTGGCGGCGCCAACGTAGAGCTGCCGGGGCCGGGCAATCTTGGCCTTCGGATCCGCAATCATCTCTCGCCAGTGGGCAACCCAGCCGACCGAGCGACCGAGCGCGAACATGACCGTGAACATCGATGTCGGGATGCCGAGCGCCTTGTAGATGATGCCTGAGTAGAAGTCGACATTCGGGTAGAGGTTCTTCTCCTTGAAGTAGTCGTCGTTCAGGGCGACCTGCTCGAGCTCGCGGGCCAGATCGAATAACGGCGTGTCTTCCCGGTGGAGATCGTTGAGAACCTTGTGGCACATCTCGCGAATGATCGTCGCGCGTGGATCGAAGTTCTTGTAGACGCGATGACCGAAGCCCATCAGGCGGAACGGGTCGTTCTTGTCTTTCGCTTTCTCGATGTACTTGCCGATCTGGCTGACATCGCCAATCTCATCGAGCATCTTCAGAACGGCTTCATTCGCGCCACCGTGAGCCGGGCCCCACAGGGCAGCGATACCCGCCGCGATTGCCGAGTACGGGTTGGCGCCGGAGCTGCCGGCCATGCGCACGGTCGACGTCGAGCAATTCTGTTCGTGGTCGGCATGCAGAATGAAGAGCAGATCGAGCGCTTCGGATGCGACCGGGTTGATCTCGTACTCCTCGGCCGGCACGGCAAACAACATGTGCAGGAAGTTATCGCAATAGTTCAGGTCGTTCCGCGGGTACATGAACGGCTGGCCCACGTTGAGTTTGTAGGCCGCGGCCGCGATGGTCGGGAGCTTCGCGATAATCCGGTGCGAGAAAATCTCCCGGTGATGCTTGTTCGAGGCATTCATCTCGCTGTGGTAGTACGCGGACATCGAGCCCACGACAGCCGAGAGCTGGGCCATCGGGTGGGCGTCGTAGCGGAAGCCCTTGAAGAAATTGAGCATGCCCTCGTTGAGCATGGTGTGCCGGCGAATCGTCTCTTCAAAAGAGGCCAGTTCATCCGCGCCGGGCAACTCGCCGTTGAGCAGCAGGTAGCAGACTTCCATGAAGCTCGAGTGCTTGGCGAGCTGCTCGACCGGGTAACCGCGGTACATGAGCACGCCTTTCTCACCATCAATGAAGGTGATATCCGACTCGCAGCTTCCGGTTGCGACAAAGCCTGGGTCGTACGTGAATACCCCCTGTTCCTTGTAAAGGCTTGCGATGTCAATGACGTCCGGGCCTGTGGTGCCGCTGCGGACAGGCAGCGCGGACTCGGTTCCGTTGGGGCTGATTAGCCGATAGGCGTCCTGGCTCATAGTTTTCCTCTGTATCCCTTTAATCTAACCAATCGAGCATAGCAGAGAGCTCCGCAAAGCGGAGTCGTGGATAGACGAAAGTTTTATACCTGAACTATGGTACCGGGCGCGGCCCGGCAGGGATCAGGCTTTCGACATTCCGTATTTCTTGCGGAACTTGTCGACACGACCGCCGGTATCGACGATCTTCTGCTTGCCGGTATAAAACGGGTGACACGAGGAGCACACTTCGATAAGGAGATCCTCGCCGAGCGTCGAGCGCGTTTCAAACTCGTTGCCGCAACTACAAGTGACCTTGATGGCGTCGTAATTGGGATGGATGTCGGCTTTCATGATTGCTCTCCGGAGCACGCTACGCTTAAGAAAAAGGCCGCGTAGGATATAGCGAAGACGCAGTATCCGCAAGCCCCCGAATTTTATCCACAGAACCTGTGGATAAGACTGTGGAAGAAAATTGAACGAGTGACGTAAGGTGCGGATTTTCAAGCGCCGCTGTCAATATGACTATTTTGTGTCCATTTTCGTTAGGTGAATAAAAACAAAGAGTTACGAGGCTTTCGCGAACCTACTGGTGAGATTGGAGGCCTCAGACACTGAAAATACAGCCACGCGCGCTGCCTTGTGCATAATTGTGCCGGCCCGGCCAGCCATGGCAAGCCCCGCTATTCACCGCAACGTCACTGCGAATCGCGCAGAAATTCCGCCTGCAGATCATTCAGGAAGCGTCGGCCGAGGTCGGTCGGCTTCCAGTTCGCGTCGTCGCTGCGTTGCAGCAGCCCCCGGTCAATGGCCCCGCTCGCTGTCTCTTCAAGCGCCCGTCTGGACAGCCCGGTACGCGCAAGGAACAGCGCTTCGGCGAAGCCGTCATTGAGGCGCAGCGCATTGAGCATGAATTCGAACAGCAACTCGTTATCCGGGATCGGGTTGAGGTCGTTCCCACCGGCGTGACTCTCCTCCATTGCCAGCATGTATTGCAGCGGATTGGCCGCCTTGCGGTACCGGAACACGCCGTCCCGGGTACTGAGCTTGCCGTGCGCCCCCGCACCGACCGCGAGATAGTCGCCGAACAGCCAGTAGTTGAGGTTGTGCCGGCAGCGCCGGCCTTCCCGCGCCCAGGCCGACACCTCGTACTGTTCGAAGCCTGCGGCGTGCAGGAGCGCCGCACCCGCATCCTGGATTGCGTACGCCGTTTCCTCGTCCGGCAGGTCTTCTGGCGGGCGCGCGTAAAAAACCGTATTCGGCTCGAGGGTGAGCTGGTACCAGGAGAGATGCGACGGTCCGAGTTCGATGGCTGCCTTCACGTCCGCCTCCGCCCCGGCGAGCGTCTGTCCGGGGAGACCGTACATGATGTCGAGGTTGAGGTTGTCGAAGCCCCCATCCCGCGCCTCTTCCACGGCGCGACGGATATCGTCGCTCGTGTGAATGCGTCCCAGGCGCCGCAGGGCATCGTCGTCGAAACTCTGTGCCCCGATCGAGAGGCGAGTCACGCCCGCGTCCCGGTACCCGGCCGGGGCGCCGCATTCGACCGTACCCGGATTGGCTTCCATGGTTACCTCGATGTCGTCGGCCACATCGAAGCGTTCGCGCACGCCGTGCAGCAGGCGTTCGATTTCGGCCGGGGCGAACAGGCTGGGCGTGCCACCGCCCAGGAAGAGGCTCACGATCGTTCGCCCCGCCGCTCGC
>JAOUNK010000444.1 GCA_029881015.1 Gammaproteobacteria bacterium
CGTGATGCCCAGCGCATCATTCAGACGACGCACGAGACGAACGATAACGCCGAGCGAAATGGGATCGAGGCCGACAAACGGCTCGTCGTAGATCAGGATCTCCGGGTCCATGACCATGGCGCGAGCCAGCGCGACGCGTCTCGCCATGCCACCGGAGAGCTGGGCCGGCATCATGTCGGCAGCGCCACGCAGACCCACGGCATGCAACTTCGTGAGAACGATGTGGCGGATGAGCCGGTTGGTGAGCTTCGTGTGCTCACGAAGCGGGAATGCAACGTTTTCGAAAACATTGAAATCGGTCAGCAGCGCACCATTCTGAAACAGCATCCCGAAGCGCTGGCGCATCTGGTAGAGCTCGGACTGGTTCAGCGTCGCAATGTCCACACCATCCACGTAGATAGCGCCCTGTTGGGGGATCAACTGCCGGGTTATCAGCCGCAAGAGCGTTGTCTTTCCCGTGCCGCTCGGGCCCATCAGCGCCGTGATCTCTCCGCGCTTGATGTTCAGATTCAGCCTGTCAAATATTGCGCGCGGACCGCGAGAATATTTGAGATCACGAATCTCGATCAGGTTTTCGGAATAGTCGCCCAATGAAATTGCTGCCCGGTCCGTCGATGGCGCGTAGGATAACCCATTAAAATCAAAAATCGCGCAGGAATTCTCTTGAAAGTATAGCCCGCTGACCCAAATAGGACTAAAATAGTCCCTTATTCTCCGGCAAGCCCCTGCAAATGCTCCGAATCAGCAAACTCACCGACTACGGCACTGTCTTGCTCGCCCACCTGGCCGAACACCAGGTAAGCGTGTGCAGTGCCGCCGACGTCGCCCAGGCGACCGGCGTCGCCTTGCCGACCGTCAGCAAGCTGCTGAAATCACTCGCGAGGGCCGGCCTGGTCACCTCGACTCGCGGTTCGGCCGGTGGCTATCGGCTGGCGCGCCCCCCGCAGCTGATCAGTGCGGCAGACGTCATCGATGCCCTGGAAGGGCCGGTCTCGATCACCGAGTGCAGCGCCAGTGACGGCGACTGCGAGCACGAGGGCATCTGCAGCGTCGGCGGCGCATGGCGACGCATCAACATCGCCATCCGAAGGGCACTGCAGGATGTAACGCTCAACGATCTCTTGCGCAGCAACAGCCCGGTGCCGACATTTCGTTTCGCCGGCCTACCTATCAACGTGGAAAACAATGGCGACTGAATCGGAAAATCTCGAAAGTCTCGTCAACCGGCGTTACGAGCACGGTTTCGTCACCGATATTGCGACGACCAGCCTGCCCCCGGGTCTGGACGAAGACACGGTACGTGCGATTTCGGCACGCAAGGACGAACCGGACTGGCTGCTGGAATGGCGCCTGCAGGCGTATCGCCAATGGCTGGATATGAAGGAGCCAGAGTGGGCTCACCTCCACTACCCGAAGATCAAGTATGACGAGATCTCCTACTACGCGGCACCGAAGTCTGACGACGATCGCCCCAAGAGCCTGGATGAGGTCGACCCAAAGCTGCTGGAGACCTACGACAAGCTCGGCATTCCACTGCATGAGCGCGCTCGCCTCGCCGGCGTGGCCGTCGACGCCGTGTTCGACAGCGTATCCGTTGCGACCACATTCAAGGACAAGCTCGCCAAAGCCGGCGTCATCTTCTCATCCTTCTCCGCGGCAGTCATCGAGCACCCCGAACTGGTCAGGAAGTACCTGGGCACGGTCGTGCCGCGCCGCGACAACTTCTTCGCCGCACTGAACTCGGCCGTCTTCAGTGACGGCTCGTTCGTCTACATTCCGAAAGGCGTCCGCTGCCCGATGGAACTGTCGACCTACTTCCGGATAAACGCAGCCAACACCGGGCAGTTTGAGCGCACGCTCATCGTTGCCGATGAAGGCAGCTACGTCAGTTATCTCGAAGGATGTACCGCGCCAATGCGCGACGAGAACCAGCTGCATGCGGCCATCGTGGAACTGGTCGCCCTCGATGACGCCGAGATCAAGTATTCAACGGTGCAAAACTGGTACCCGGGCGACGAGGACGGCGTAGGCGGAATCTACAATTTCGTGACCAAGCGCGGCGACTGCCGCGGTAAGAACTCCAAGATCTCCTGGACACAGGTGGAAACAGGGTCTGCCATTACCTGGAAATACCCGAGTTGCCTGCTACGCGGCGAAAACTCTGTCGGCGAGTTCTACTCAGTTGCGGTTACCAACAATATGCAGCAGGCGGATACCGGCACGAAGATGATTCACATCGGGCGCAATACGCGCTCGACGATCGTCTCCAAGGGCATCTCGGCAGGACGCGCTCAGCAGTCCTACCGGGGGCTGGTCAAGATTCTGCCGCAGGCGGCGGGAGCGCGTAACCAC
>JAOUNK010000445.1 GCA_029881015.1 Gammaproteobacteria bacterium
GGTCGAATTGGCGCCGTCAGACGCCACCAGCAGGTCACAGGTCAGGGTCTGTTGTTTGCCGCCGGCATCTTCTACAACGGCAGCCGCCGTGTCAGGGGCGAGTTCGACGTCGACGATGCGGGCCGGGCAAACAAGGTCAACGCCATTGAGGTTGTCGAGTGCATCCTGCAGGACGCCGCCGAGAACACGATTGATAACAACGTAGCCAAGGGCCTCGACACCCTGCTCCTTTGCCTCGATATGTGAAAACCCGAAGCGTCCCCGATCAGAGACGTGAATGGCGCGAATCGGCGTTGCTGCCGCGACGATCTTCGGCCAGAGCCCCATCGCCTCGAACATGCGCTGGGTACTGCGCGACAGTGCCGTCGACCGGTCGTCGAAACTGGGTTGGGCCACCGCCTTCCTGGGGATGGCCTCGACCACCGCAATCTCCAGCTCCAGCGGCGCCAGCGCAAGCGCCAGGCTGGTTCCAATCATGCCGCCCCCGGCAATCACGATGTCGTAGTGCCTGTTGCTCATCGCCCCTGCATCAATGCCTCGATGCCATCGGGGTCCGACACGAGCCCTTTGCTGAGCACGTCTGCTCCCTTGCTGGTCACGGCGACATCATCTTCAATCCGAATCCCGATATTGCGGAATCGACTGGGAATATTGCGCTTGTTGGGAATGTAAATACCGGGCTCCACGGTGGTCACCATGCCTGTCTCGAGCACCCGCCATTCATCGCCGACTTTGTAGTCGCCAACGTCGTGGACATCCATGCCGATCCAGTGACCGGTGCGATGCATATAGAAGGGCCGGTAGGCACCGTCCTTGATGAGCCTTGGCAGCGTGCCGTCGAGCAGCCCGAGCTTCTTGAGGCCCTTCGTAATGACACGCACCGCCGCATCGTGCGGATCGTTCCAGTGATTGCCTTTAACGACTTTCTCTATGGCGGCGAACTGCGCCTCCAGCACGATCTCGTACACGGCTCGTTGTGCTGGACTGAATCGGCCGTTCACGGGAAAGGTGCGCGTAACATCGGATGCGTAGTAGTCGAGTTCGCATCCTGCATCGATGAGGAGCAGGTCGCCATCTTTCAGGACAGCGCTGTTTTCGACGTAGTGCAGCGTGCATGCGTTCGCGCCGCCGCCCACAATGGGGTTGTAGGATGCCCAGGCGCCGTTGCGGCGAAACTCGTGCCGAAACTCGGCTTCGACCTCGTATTCGAACATGCCCGGCCTCGCGATCTGCATGGCGCGCCTGTGCGCCGCCACGGCGATCCTCGCGGCCTTGCGCATGGCGGCGATTTCGCCGCGGCTCTTGTAGAGCCGCATGTCATGCAACAGATGGTCCAGCGCGACGAACTCGGTTGGCGTGTGCAGTCCTCGAGACAGCCCCGAGCGCAGCGAATTGACCCACTCCGCGATGCGTGTATCGAAGTCGGAATACATGCCCATCGTGTAGTAGACGCGTTCACACCCCTCGATCAGCCCGGGGATAATGTCGTCGATATCGTCAATCGGAAACGCATCGTCGGCACCGAACTCGGCGATCGCACCGTCCTGACCGGCACGCGAACCGTCCCATTGCTCTTTGGACGAGTCGCGTTCTCGACAGAACAGCAGGTATTCACCCTGCGGCCTGCCCGGTACGAGCACGGCGACGGCCTCGGGCTCAGCGAACCCGGTCAGGTAATAGAAATCGCTGTCCTGGCGATAGCGGTACTCAACATCGCGGCTGCGCATGCGCACCGGTGCCGCCGGCAGGATGGCGATGCCACCGACACCGACCATGCGCATCAGTTGCCGGCGCCGGCGTTCAAATTCCGTGCTGTTCATTGTTCTTCCGTGTGCTTTTCTTTCGCGTGCCGGATTTCGGACAATTCCTCGTAGGCCAGCTGGGCAGCGACCCGGACGTATTCAACGATCTCAGCATACGCTGCTTCGTTGGATTCATCATCGCTTTCTTCGTCGACGGCAGCGCGCGTGATCTGCAGCAGATCGCCAATGATATCGGACAGGGGTTCGGCTGCCAGTTTGTCTTTGAGAGCCTGGTCGTGTTTCGACGAGACCAGGCCGTGCAGGAAGGCCTCAGACCAGTGTGCCAGCGCAATCGTGCGCTCGCCGGCGTCGGATTCGTCGTCGGGCAATAACAACGCGAATTCCGACAACCTCTCGCTCAACTGCCAAAACGTGTCCTGGTAGAGTGAATCCAGCAGTTTCTGGCACTCGGTTCGCGATGCGTTGGCCTCATCGGTTCCCTCCAGTACCTGCAATAGCCAGTCTGGTCCGGACGGCACCCCGGCGATGGCGAGGCGGCCGGTCAACAGCCCATGGGCCTGCGCCGCGTCCCAGCTGG
>JAOUNK010000446.1 GCA_029881015.1 Gammaproteobacteria bacterium
ACTTCGCGTACGGTGAGCGTCGTCGGCCCCGAGCGATCGACCACGAGACCCAATTGCTCGAGCGCCGCGCCCGAGTGCTCCACGAGGTTCGCTTCACTCTCCGCGACCGAAATGGTCTCGGGGACCAGCAGCGGTTGTCGCACCAGATCGCGGTCATCAAAGCTGCGCTTCAGTTTTTCGTAGGTTATGCGCTCATGAGCAGCGTGCATGTCGACAACGACGAGGCCATCCTTGTTTTCAGCCAGGATGTAGACGCCGGCAAGTTGCGCCACAGCGAAACCAAGCGGCGGTAGCGCGGCGGCGTCTTCGGGCACGTCGGCAAATGATGGCGCCGTTGCCATGGCACGATACGTTGCCAGCGTATCGCGAACAGCGGATCGGGACGGGCCATGCGGCAGCGGCATCGACCCCTGGTTGAAGACGGCATCCCGCGTCATCGGGATCGGCGTGACGTCGTGACCACCTGGCCGGGTCTCTTTGAGTGCGACTTCCACAGCCTGCGATACCACGCCATGCACGCGGCGTCCGTCGCGGAACCTGACTTCGTGCTTGGCCGGGTGCGCGTTGGCGTCCACCCCTTTCGGGTCCATCGTCAGATTCAGCACATAGGCAGGATATCGCCCGTGGAACAGTACATCCCGGTAGGCGTGCCGTACGGCGTGTGCCAGCGTCTTGTCGGCGATGCTGCGGCCGTTGACAAACCAGTATTGCAGGTCAGGTTGACTCCGGTTGAACGTCGGCAGGGCCAGCCAACCGGAAAGGGCGATACCCTCAACTTCTCGCGCAAGATAAATACACTGCTCTGCGAACGCGTCGCCGCAGATCTTCGCGACGCGCGACCGCTCTGCCTCCGCGTCCTTTGCCGCAGGCAGTTGCAGGACGGTGCGCTGGTTATGCGTAAATGTGAATGCAATTTCCGGGCGTGACAAAACGAGCCTTCGGATCCATTTCTCGATGTGCCCGAACTCGGTACGCTCCGTCCTCAGGAAGCGCCGACGTGCCGGCGTGTTGTAAAAAAGATCGTGGACCTCCACCGTCGTACCCTGCGGATGCGCGGCGGGTACCGGATCGCTGATAGCGCCGCCATCGGCTTCGACTTGCCAGGCCGTGTTCTCTGCGACCGAACGTGAGCACAGCGTCAGCCGCGCAACCGACGCGATGCTCGGCAATGCCTCGCCGCGGAAGCCGAGCGACGCAACGGCCTCGAGGTCGTCGAGGCTCGAGATCTTGCTGGTCGCGTGCCGGGACAGCGCGAGCCCCAGTTCGGTTTTGTCGATGCCCTTGCCGTCATCGCGGATACGGATCAGCTTCTGCCCACCTGCAACGATATCGATCTGTACCGACTGCGCCCCCGCATCGAGGCTGTTCTCGACGAGTTCCTTCACGACCGAAGCCGGCCGTTCGACGACTTCGCCTGCGGCGATCTGGTTGACCAGGTGACTCGGGAGCTGCTGAATAGGCATGACAGAAAAATGGCGCCAAAGGGGCGCCATTTTTTCAGATCAGGAAGGAAAAGTCCCCTACCCGCCGGCGAAGATCGGAATACTCAGCGTCTGGCCGACGCGAATCTTGTCGTTGGCGAGCTTGTTGGCCCGGCGAATATCCGCTGCCCGTACGTTGTAGCGCTCGGCAATTTCCGACACCGTGTCGCCACGCGCCACGACATAGCGCACCTGTTTGGCAGGCTGGCGCCGCAGGTCCATCGCGATCCGCGTGTCAGGCGGCGGATTGGTGTAGAAATAGTCGCGAACACCGGCAAGAATCGCGCCCGCGAGTTTCCCCTGGTATTCCGTCTGCCGGAGCTTCTTCTCTTCTCCGGGGTTCGATATGAAACCGGTCTCGACCAGGATTGACGGCACTTCCGCGGACGTCAGTACCGCCAGGCTCTTTTCCTTGACCTTGTGGCTGTGCATCTTCGCCACCCGGCTCAACTGCTTGCTAACGCGATGGCCGACGTCATTGCTAGCACTCAATGCCGCGTTCTGCGACAGGTCGTACAGGACCGACGCCAACACCGGGTCCTTGTCGTTGAGCACCACGTCGCCAACCTTGACCGTTTCCCGGTTGCGGCGGGACAGGGTCTCACGCGCCACCCGGTCGGCTCGATCCAGGTTGAGGGCGAATACCGAAGCGCCATTCGCGCGCGTATCGCCGAACGCGTCGGCATGGATCGAAATAAACAGGTCCGCATCATGGCGCTGGGCGATCTGCACGCGGTCCTTCAGGCTGATGAACACGTCTCTGTCCCTGACCAGCACGGCGCGCATACCCGGTTCGGCATTGATGCGCCGCGCGAGTTCCTTACTGACCGAAAGCACGATGTCCTTTTCCCTGGCGAC
>JAOUNK010000447.1 GCA_029881015.1 Gammaproteobacteria bacterium
TCTCACCGCACGCCACGGTGTGCCGAAATTCCACGTTGACGGTGCCGTGCATGAAGCGGGTTTCGGCATTGTCGCCTACGGCAAGCTGGGCGGCCTCGAGCTCTCGTACGGATCCGACCTCGACATAGTATTCCTGCATAACTCAGGTGGCATGCAGCAGATGACCGACGGCGACAAACCGCTCGACAACGGTTTGTTCTTCGGCAGGCTCGTGCGGCGACTGGTTCACATCCTGACGACCCAAACCGGCTCGGGCCAGCTCTATGACATCGATACGCGGCTTCGGCCGGAAGGACGGCGCGGGTTGCTGGTCACGAGCACCGATGCTTTCGAGCGCTACCAGGAAGAACACGCGTGGACCTGGGAACACCAGGCGCTCCTGCGTGCCCGGGCGGTTGCCGGCAATGCCGCGGTCGCAAAGGAATTCGAGCGTATCCGACGCGAGACGCTGATCGGCCGCGTGCGCCACGACAAGCTGCGCGACGATGTCATCTCGATGCGCCAGCGCATGCGCAAGGAGCTGGACCGCAGTAACGATGAGCTGTTTGACCTTAAGAACGGCCGGGGTGGCATAGGAGACATCGAGTTCCTGGTGCAGTACCTCGTCCTCAGCGAGGCAGCGACGCACCCGGATGTCATTTTCTACTCGGATAACATCAGGCAGCTGGACGCTCTCACGGCCGCGGGCTGCCTTGACCAGGCCGTCGGCGATGCGCTGCAGGACGCGTACCGGGACTACCGACTTCGCCACCACCACCTCGTCCTCGACGATCGCTCACCCCTTGTGTCCAACGCTGAATTCGAGCAGCAGAGAGCGTTTGTGGCCAAAACATGGGACGACTGGCTGGGTTGAGCTTATAATTCGCGTCCGGCAATCCGTATGAGACGAGGAAGACAGTGACATCCAGAATGGGAACCGTTGAGCAGGATCTGATTCCGGCAAACGCCCAGAACAACTACGGCATTCGCCCGAGAGACCTGCCGCTCTCGTGTCCCATGCCCGGTATGTACCTGTGGAATTCTCACCCCAAGGTGGCGATCCCGATCGAGGAGACCGGCGAAGCGAAATGTCCGTATTGCGGTGCGCACTATCACCTGCTGGACGGTACGGAGTGACGGCATGTTTATCGTAACCGGCGGTGCCGGTTTCATTGGCAGTAACCTCGTGCGTGCGTTGATCGATCGCGGACACGATGATGTCGTGGTCGTTGACGACCTCGAGGACGGCCACAAGTTTGTAAATATTGCGAGCCTCGGTATTGCCGACTATATCGACAAGGACGATTTCCTTGCGCGGCTGGCGGCAGATACCGCGTTTGCAGGCAGCATCAAGGCGATCTTCCATCAGGGCGCCTGTTCGGCAACGACCGAGTGGAACGGCCGCTACATGATGAGGAACAACTACCTGTACTCGCAGCAACTCCTGCACCGCTGCCTGGCACACGGGGTTCCCTACATCTACGCGTCTTCGGCAGCCGTCTACGGTGGGTCCAGGACGTTCGTCGAGGACCCGCTGTTCGAGACCCCGCTGAACGTGTACGGCTATTCAAAGTTGCAGTTCGATCGTTACGTACGCAGGGTCGCCGCGAGTCCCGACAGCCAGGTCGTCGGCCTTCGTTACTTCAATGTTTACGGGCCACATGAGCAGCACAAGGGTTCAATGGCCAGCGTCGCTTTTCATTTGAACAACCAGGTCCTCGATGACGGCGAGGCCCGCCTGTTCGAGGGGTCGGGTGGATACGGTAGCGGCGAACAGCTCCGCGACTTCGTGTATGTGGACGACGTGTGCAACGTGAACCTGTGGTTTCTCGATCATCCGGACGTTTCCGGAATCTACAACACGGGTACCGGGGTCGCGCAGACGTTCAATGACGTCGCCAATGCCGTGATCAAGTGGCACGGTAAAGGCAGGATTCGCTATATCCCGTTCCCCGACCATCTCAAAGGCGCGTACCAGAGTTACACGCAGGGGGACCTGACGCAGCTGCGCAAGACAGGATGCGATGTCGAATTCAGGCCCGTGGAAGAGGGCGTGAAAAACTACCTGGATCAGCTTTGCGGACCGCAGCAACACTGATCGTCGGACCATCCTGGGTTGGCGACATGGTCATGGCCCAGTCGCTGTTCAAGATCCTGAAAACAAGGACGCCGGATCGGGCGTTCGATGTGCTGGCGCCCGAATGGTCGTTGCCGATCGTCGCGCGCATGCCGGAGATACGAGCCGGCATCGCATCCGAAACCGCGCATGGGGAACGCGGCCTGCGCAAGCGCTGGCGTATCGCCTCTACGCTACGCGCGACCGGCTACCAGCACGCGATTGTCCTGCCGCGCTCATTC
>JAOUNK010000448.1 GCA_029881015.1 Gammaproteobacteria bacterium
CGCCTTGCCATGCGAAATGTACCTTTGACCGTCTGCCCACTGTCGAACCTCAAGCTGCGCGTTGTTGAGGGCTTAGAGGTGCATCCACTGCGCAATATGCTCAATGCGAAGCTGCTCGCCACCGTCAACTCGGACGATCCGGCGTATTTCGGCGGCTACATGAATGACAATCTCCGAGCTATCACAGCGGCCCTCGGTCTGACTGAGGATGAGATCGTGACGCTCGCAAAGAACTCATTCTCAGGATCGTTCTTGGCAAGGAGCGACGTTGATCATTGGCACGCAGCGATCGATTCTATTGTCGACGGCTTGCGGCGCGAGGCTCACTGACCCGCGGGTCCCGAAGAGCCGCGAACCTTCAACTCAACATCCAATACGACGCGACTTCGCGAATCCGGCACATTCTCCGCCCGCAAGCGGCGCGTCAGCAGGTTCACAGCCTCGATACCCATTTGTGCCGTCGGCAGGTGGATCGTTGTCAACGGCGGACTGACGACTTTCGAGAACTCGATATCATCGAACCCCACAACCGACACGTCGCCCGGCACGTCGACACCTAGCGCATCAAGATGCTGAATAACACCCATAGCGATAAGGTCATTGCCGCAGACAACAGCCGTGGCGTCCTTCTGTTTCAATCGCTTTTCGGCGACTTCAGTCAGCGTCATCGAAAACGGATGCTCCTCGCGCCAAACAATCTTGCCCTTGCGGCCTATTGCTTTGGCGAAGCCGACACTGCGTTCCTTTGCGCTAGTTGCGACCTGAGGGCCCTCAAGGATGCCGAACCGCTTGTGTCCAAGGTCAAGAAGATGATTTGCCAGAAGCCGTCCGCCTTCGGCATATTCCGCTTGCACTAGATCTCGGTCCGGGCTATCGCGATCAAGGACAACGACCGGCACATCATCACCGATGCCGGCGCCAATGGCGGTGTCGTCAATCGGAAAGACGATAATGCCGTCCACACCCTGCTGTACAAGACCTTGCATGGCTTTGAGTTCGGTGTCGTGCGACCCCTCGGTGTCGACGAGGAACACCTGCAGGTCGTGTCGACGGCATTCGAGCAGCACCGCTTGGGCGAGCGTTGCGAAGAATGGATTCTCGATGTTCGGAATGACCAAACCGATGATGTCGCTATGCCCGGTTTTCATCGCGCGCGCAGCACGATTCTGTCGATAGCCCAACTTCGCGGCCGCCTTTCGCACCTTTTTCCTCATTTCGGTGCTGATGGAACCACTGTTATTCAACACGTAGGATACCGTCGCGATAGATACACCGGCTTCGGCCGCAACATCGTGCAGTGTTGCTCGAGACCTCTTGCGGTTCGTGGTTTTTTTCATTCGGGGCACCGGTTTATTCCCCAGGGCGGGCCAGGTTAAACATTAAGTGAAAGTTTAACTTATACTTGGGCGGCATACACCCTGTTTGCGACCCCCGCTAGCTGGATTGACGGCTGCGCAACAGTTCGGCGCTTTGCGCAATGCCTTCGGCTACTGCGACCTCGAGATCGTTCTCTCCTGCGAGAATTGCCGCCATGGTTGCGCCAGCAAGGGTATCGCCGGCACCCGTGGTATCCGGGGTCTCGATCGACTCGGCGACCGGGACAATGAACTCTCGCTCGTGCATATCAACCAGGACACCGTTGCTACCTCGCGTCTCGACGATTACCTGACCTGGCTTGTGCCGCACGTCGAGAGAGGCATTGACGAAGTCACGCTCCCTGGCGTTACAGAATATGTAGTCGGCCCTGGCAGCGTAGGCCCGGCGCACGGGTGATGGGTAGGCCGTGTGGTCAGTCTTGGCGACCCAAGCGACGACCGCAGAAGGAGCAATAGCGGCCAAAATCTCACCCGCAAGTGCCGGCGGCCCCACCGCCAAAAGCACGAATTTCGCATCAATCAACAGATCACGCTGCGCAGCGCTGAGCGCCCGGGGCTCTACAGTGGGTGGTTGAAACAGACAGCCGTAGTCACCGTCCGGCTGGTAGATCAGGAAACAGGTTGCTGTTGTCGCTTCCTGAAGTATCTGCAGGCCATCGGTTGGAACATTCGCAGCTGCGCATTCGGCTCGATACGCCTTACCGCCAGCGTCAGACCCGATCCATGTGACAGGCGCTGCTGCAATACCCTTGCGTACAAGCTGTTTGCTGGCATAGAGTGCCGCACCGCCTGCCCGTGGCCAGGCGTCTGCCGCGGTATGCCGAATCGTTCGCGTACCAGTGCCATTGAATTGTTCGGCGAGTTCGATCGAGTAGTCGACCGTCGCAAAACCAGTTGTTACGGCGCGAATCCTTGTCACTGTTCCAACCTTAAACCAAAAGAGAGCGCCGCGTTTCC
>JAOUNK010000450.1 GCA_029881015.1 Gammaproteobacteria bacterium
GCAGTGCTTGGTCTGAATGCACAGAATGCCGCCCGCGGTCAGCATGGCGTGATCGACATGCGCCAGCCCGCCGTACGCACCCGGAAGAATAAAATCGTGAAGGACGTTGGGGCTGCGCTTGTCCAGTGCCGAGCGGATTCGCCAGCGCCCGACGAGCGTGGTCACGGCACGCGCGACATGGCCGGCGACCGAGCGAAATATCAGCGTGAGAAACAGCGCGCCGGCGATAGTAAACAGGAACATGGCCGTGCTGACGCCCGTGATGCCGGTCTGTACGCCATCTGCGGCAAGCGCGGGCAGCGCCGCCAGGGGCGTTGACATCAGAAGCGTGCGCAGGCCTTTGAACATAAGACAGAGCTTAACGCTGAAGCGTACGGAAATATCGTATCAGGTCACGTTTTTGAATGCTTACCCCGGGTAGGCGAGGTAATGCCCGTCGATTTCGGTCACCCGGATCGGTGTGCCGTACACGTCACTCAGCGTCTTGCCGTCGAGGACCACGGCCTTGGCCCCATCTGCCGCCACCCGCCCGTCGGCCAGCAGAACGACCCGGTCGACTTCGGGCGGGATATCGCTCAGATGATGGGTCACGATCAGGACGTTTCGGCCGCGCGCCGCGAGATCACGAATCCTGGCGAGGAAATCGAAACTGGCGGCAAAGTCGAGACCCGCCGTCGGCTCGTCGAGGATCAGCGTTGCCGGGTCGTGCACGAGCGCCCGCGCGAGCAGGCAGCGGCGCTGCTGCCCGGTCGACATGTGGCGCAGCTCGGTCGATGCGAGGTCGCCGACCCCGAGCTGTTCCAGCGTGGTGCGTGCTGCCGTGCGCTCCGCAGGCGTCACCCGGTCCGCGAGCGTGCCATGTACACCAATGCTCGAGTGGAACCCCGATACGACGACCTCGAGCGCTGTCGTTGCAGGCGTGTAACGCATTTGCAGGTCATGCGACACGACGCCGATGTGGCGGCGCAGCGCCCAGACGTTCCAGTTGTCCCTGCCAAGAATGCGGACATGGGAGCCCGCGCCGGCGACCGGGTAAATTTCGCGGTTGATGGTCTTCAGCAAGGTCGTCTTGCCGGCGCCATTGGGCCCCACGATCGCAACGCGCTCGTGTTGTTCGATCCTGAGATTGAGCCCCGCGAAAACACGGGTGTTGCCGCGCCAGATCGTCGCGTTGCAGATATCGATCAGCGGGACATCAGCGCGCATTCCCTTTATCCCTGTCGGCCCGACGAAGGTTGCTCGCGGCGGCCATTAACGCCTCCGTCCTGCAGTGATAAGCTGGGCCAAATCCTTTCGAGAAACGCGCCGCGCCATGCCCAAAGGCCTGATCTTCCTGCTCGTCATGATTGCGGTCATTATCGTGTACACGATAGCCAAGGTCGTTCGCTATGTCAGGCTCAGTGAACAGCAATGGAAAGAAGTCGACAAGAGCAAGCTGAAGGAATGGAAGGACGACGAGTGGTAGTCACTTGCTCGAATCGACTCGCAGCAGCGACTCCAGCTCCGCCAGGGTTTCTCGCGACGACTGGATGAGCTTTTCCTCCGAGTTGTGTATTGCATGCTGCTCTCGCAGCAATTTCTCATCGTGTTCCTGGAATGCGGACACCAGCGCGTGCGCTTCCTCTGGTGTCCTGCCCAGTGATTCGAGCACGATCTCGGACATGGCCAGGCTCGACAGCAGCGTTTCACGGAAAATGTGTTTCACCCCCACGTCCATGAGCTTGTGCGCATGACGGCGGTTGCGGGCACGCGCGACAATCAGCAGATTGGGGAAATGCCTGCTTACCGACTCCGCGATGTGCAGCGATTCCTCCATGTCTCCTATGGCCAGCACGAATACCCTGGCGTTGGCCGCCCCGGCGGCGCGCAGAATATCGAGACGTGCCGCATCGCCGTAATGCACGATCGACCCGTAGCGGCGCACGAAATCCACCTGCACCGAGTCGCGTTCGAGCGCCGTGAACGGCTTGCCGGTCACGGTCAACATTCTGCCTACGATCTGTCCAACCCGGCCGAACCCGGCAATGATGACCTCGTTTTCGGGATTCTCGGGAACGTCGAATTCCCTGGCCTTTTCCTCGGCAACGCGGGTGCCAGCGCGCTCCGCCAGCCAGTAGAGCAATGGCGTCAGCATCATCGACACGACGACCGCCAGGATGAGTTCATCGATCAACGCCTGTTCGAGCACCCCTTGTGTTGCGGCGATCGCGAGCAGCACGAAGGCGAACTCGCCGCCCTGTGACAGCGCCGCGGCAAGTTTGGTCGCGGCGCGCACGTCGCACATACCGAAGCGGCGCGCGAGGGCGAACAACACGGCGCCTTTGGCGGCA
>JAOUNK010000449.1 GCA_029881015.1 Gammaproteobacteria bacterium
TTCAATTCGCGGCGCGCAGTCAGCCACAAGGAGAGATGGGTGATGTGATGCGTGAACGTCCAGCGCAGACTACGGCGTATGCCGAGCGTTTGCGTAACTCGGCATCCTTGCAGGTCGTTCGCCATGTGATCCAGGCGAGCGACCAGTTCCGGCATGAGTGTCGCCAGCCCGTGACTTTTTTCGACGGACGATGTCAGCTCCTGCTGCAGCCCGCGCAGCGAGGTTTTGCGGCCATAGAGTCCCTTGTGAATACGCGCATAAAAATGTCGGCCGATGATTCCACTGCCTGCAACGAGCAGCATGCAGTACAGCGCAACCTTGCTGTTGACCGACCCCAACTGGAAGTTGCAGTGGTAGAGAATCAACAATGGGCCAACGAGTCCGAATGCCATGTGCAAGCGAAACCAGTGTCGTGTCGGGCCAAGGACCTGCAGGAGGCGGATGCGCTTGCGCAGTGGGTACAGCAGCAGCGTAAGCATCATCGAACCGCCGATGATACCCAGCCAGTAGCCCACCCCGTTTTCAGGTGTGATCAGATCAAGGTCGCTGAGCAGGTAGCCGGACACGATGGCGAGTGCCAGCAGCAGGTAGCCACGTACTGGAGTGTCATTACGGGGACGTGTGTTTACAGGTGCCGTATCGCGTTGCGGGATTACAGCGGGTCTGTCGATTACCGTTTCGTTCACTATTGCAGTCCTTTGCTTGGTTTATTCTGCAAGCCCGCCAACCATGTTGGCGGCGAGCTTGAGTTCGAGGGCCTCATCGGGCAAGCCGAGGTCCCTGGCACGCGAGTAGGCATTCCAGGCCTCGGCGTGATTGCCGAGGTGGTCATGCGAGCGTGCGAGCAACAGCCAGCCTTTGGCATCATCAGGGTTCTCGGCGAGGCGTGTTTCGAGGCCACCGATCAACGAGCTGACCGAGGCCGACTTGTCCTCTGCAGCACCCGGCACCTGGGTCTGGACAACGACATCGTCCGGCCGATCCACGACAGCGAATAGCGTCAAACCCGCAAGCACAGCGATGGCGCCCGCGGCGAAGATCGAATGAATAAGTTGTTGCCTGCTCATGCGCGCAAAATCCTCCTTGTACATACACGGTCACCGCGGCGGAAAGGTTCCCAATTTGACGGAAAAAATCGATGCGTTGTGTCGACTGCTTCGCGTTTCCGGGCATGGGTTAGTGTGCGGTGCCTGCGCAAGCGGATAAATGAGGTGTTGCCCTACCACCAGGAGTAGGGAGAAATCCCCTGTATGCAATTTGCGACAGTGTCGTGGCGCGAGCATTGCGTTTTGTGAACACGGGCGTAACCTGCGTCGACGCCGAGTTGCTAGAGTAGCGCTCGAGAAACCTGGTGACTGATGAGCAACTTCTGGCTGACAATTTACGCGGTGCCGGTGCTGGCGATATTCGCCTGGTACCTGCGTGCGCGTTGGCAGAAGGAAGAAGCGAGCATCCGGGCGGCTGAAGAGGCGATTGCGGCCAGCATGGACGAACCGCCATCGCTACACCCGGTTATTGATCCGCTGAAATGCATAGGCTGCCGGTCGTGTGTCAATGCCTGCCCGGAGCATCACAGTCATCCTGTGCTCGGGATGATTCGCGGCAAGGCTCGACTCATTGCGCCGGCAAACTGCATCGGCCATGGTGCGTGCAAACGCGCCTGTCCGGTCGATGCCATTGAGCTCGTCTTTGGCACCGAAAGGCGCGGCGTCGATATTCCGACGGTCAAACCCAATTTCGAAACCAACGTGCCCGGTATTTTTATCGCCGGTGAACTCGGTGGCATGGGGCTGATTCGCAACGCGATCGAGCAGGGTCGGCAGGCACTGGAGTCCGTGAAGAAACTCGATGGCATAGGCAAGGGGAATTCCCTTGACGTCGTGATCGTCGGCGCGGGTCCGGCCGGTTTCGCAGCATCGCTTGCGGCGGTGGAAGCCGGCTTACGCTTCATTACCGTGGAACAGGATTCGTTAGGCGGCACGGTTGCGCATTTTCCACGCGGCAAGCTTGTCATGACACAGCCGGCGGACCTGCCGATCGTCGGCAAGATGAAGTTCACGAAGACCAGCAAGGAGAAGCTGCTGGAATTCTGGCAGGGCGTCGAGGCGAAGACAAAGCTCAGAATCAATTACAACGAGCGCGTCACCAACGTGGTGGCGGCATCCGCGGGCAATGGATTCGAGCTGACGACGAGCCAGGCCAGCTACACGTGTCGAGCCGTACTTCTGACCATCGGCAGGCGAGGAACGCCGCGGCAACTGGGCGTCCCCGGTGAGGAGAAGGAAAAGGTCGCCTACCGGTTGATCGACCCTGCGGAATACCAGGGGCGA
>JAOUNK010000451.1 GCA_029881015.1 Gammaproteobacteria bacterium
GATATCGCCGGGTATGCCGGAGATATACCCCCTGCTGATCATCTTGCCGCTCGACTGGTAGACAGCCTTGGTGCGGCTTTTCTGGAGTTCGAGATCGGCGGTTTCGGGCGTTTCGCGCACAAATGGCCCGGGCGGGACTGGCTGTTGGGTCGAGAGGTCACGATTGATACCGCGCAACGCCAGGTAACGGGTGTCGGGGCGGGGGTCGCGGATGACGGGGCGCTGCTGGTCGACACCGGTGCCGGCGCCTGCCGTCGAATAACGTCGGGTTCCGTCGTGATGGCGGGTAGGCGAGGTGCGCCGGAATGAAGACCCTGCTCCTGGATGTCGGCAATACCCGCATCAAGTGGGGCGTGGCGGAGGACGGCGAAATACACCGTACCGGTCATATCTCGCAGCAGCGCATTCGCGACGGTGGCCTGCAGGTCCTGACGACCAAACTGCCACGGCGCGTTGACGATGTGTTCGTCAGTAACGTGGCCGGAACCACGTTTGCGACACGGCTGTCGGGTGTCGTCGGTGCACACTGCGATCGCGACGTGCGGTTCGCACGCAGCGAACGGCGCGGTTGGGGCGTCACCAATAGCTACACGCAACCGCGGCGCATGGGCGTCGACAGGTGGGTCGCCATGGTTGGAGCATGGGCGGAAGTTCAGGGGACCTGCCTGGTCGTCGACGCGGGTACCGCGATCACGATCGATGCGGTTGACGATGAGGGGCAACATCTCGGTGGGCAGATCATTCCCGGCGTAGCGACCATGGCCAAGGCGCTTACGAAGGCCACGAGCGAGATCCCTGCAGTGCGCCCGGCGCCCGCGCGCAGCGATATCGATCTCGGGATGTTCGGGCGCAATACTGCCGCGGCTGTTCGGGAGGGAGCCCAGAACGCTGTTGCCGGCGCCGTCGATCGGGCAATACGGACTTTGCAATCAAACGCTTATGAGCCTGTCGTCGTCTTGACCGGTGGCGACTCGTCGCGCATCCTTAACGCGCTTTGTGAAACCCCGCTGCACCGACCGCACCTCGTACTGCAGGGCCTTGCACACATGCTGGATACTGCTCGATGAAGAACCTGCTGCTCATGCTGCTCCTCGCAAACGTCCTGTACTTCATGTGGGGAATGTTCGCAGCCGATGACCCGGAGCCGGGCGTGGCTGTCGTGGAAGAGGGCGATCTCGGTCCACCGCTCCAGGTTACTGCCGGCCAGGATAGTGCGTCGATCGCCAGTGTCGGGGCCGTTCTCGGTGCCGGTGAGCCTTCGGATCTCGAGGCTGTCGTCGGCCGTTCCTGCGTGACCATCGGTCCGTTCAAGGTGAGCGGTGATGCGGACTCGGCAGTACTTGAGTACGGCAACGAGGGAATGAGAGCCGCGCTGCGCAAGGTCAGGGGCCAGATCTTCGTCGGCCATGCGGTGCAGATCGAGAACGTTGCCAGCCGGAGCGACGGCCGCAACATCATCGGCAAGCTCGGCGAGCAGGGGCTCGGCGATGCGTTCATCGTGGGCAACGACGAGGACGGGTACGCGATTGCCCTCGGTATCTTCGGCAACGCCGAGAATGCCGAGAAGGTTGAGTTGCAGGCCAGGGCCGCCGGGTTCGACGTCGTTATTTCACCGATGACGCGCGATGGCGACATCTTCTTTGTCGACATCGGTCTGCCGCCCGGAAAAGGTGCCGGGGGCATCGTTGAGAAATACGGCGAGGACCTGGTTGCGCTGCGCGAAGCGGCTACCTGTCCGCAGTAATTCCGGCCCAGACCCTTGTCAGCGGCCGGCAAAAAACTAATAATTCGCCACCCTCAGCCGGAATAGCTCAGTTGGTAGAGCAGTTGATTTGTAATCATCAGGTCGCGGGTTCGACTCCTGCTTCCGGCACCAGACGATACGCAAAGGGGACAGTCACGCTGGCTTGTCGAGTCAGGTCGACTGTCCCCTTATTTCGTTGCCGCTGCTGGCGAGCTATAGCTCGCGAAGCGCGGTAGCCACGGGGAGTCTCGCTGCCCTGATCGCCGGGAACAGGCCACCGACCACACCAATGACGAGCGCGGCCCGCATGCCCTGGCCGAGCAGCTCTGGCGTTACCGCGAAGTCGAACACGACCTGGCTGAAGCTGGGCCCGTTTAGCGTTGAGACCTGGAAGCCGTTGAATACCAGGAAAGCCAGGAGCCCGCCGAGCACGCCTCCCACAAGTGCGAGTAGCACCGATTCGATGACGGTCGAACAAAGGACCGCCGTCGGCCCGAAGCCGAGCGCACGCAGCGTCGCGATCTCCTTGCCCCGGACGGACACCGACGCATACATAGAGTTAAGCGCGCC
>JAOUNK010000452.1 GCA_029881015.1 Gammaproteobacteria bacterium
CGTCGCGCCCCGAACGCGACTTCCCAGGACGATGTCGACTCACCGGCGATTCTCACGTTGTTCAGGTTGACCTTCCGCGCACGTACGATGTCGAGGCGCTCGAGCCGCAAGCCATCATCGTCAAATGCAAGCGACAGGTCGGCCATGATCAGGCTCGAGAAATCGAGAAGATTGTTGCCGGTTGTTTCGTAGGAAAACGGCGCATACGAGGCGTATGAGAATGAGCCCAGCTCTTCGTTGTGTCCGAAGCCGATACCGATCTTCGATGGCGGCGCAGCTGTCGAGGGCGCACGACGAGCCGGTATCTCTATCTTCGTAACGGCGTCGGCAGCCGGTAACGCGAGTCGCGCCCGAACAGCGTCGTCCTTCGCTCGACGCAAGGAGGCATCGGTGTCTTCATCGAGATTCCCTGCCATTCGATACTGGTAATACTCCAGCAGAACATCCAGGACTCTCGACCTTCGCCCTGCATCGACGGTACGCAGCGCATCCAGGTTGCCGCCGGATTCGATCAGCTCGTTGAGAAGTGCCTTGTTCCCGCCATCGAGCGCTTCTACCTGCGCCAGGAATGTTTGTTGCGCCGACGGTCTGTAGCGGATCGACGAGATCACACCGTCACCCTCATGAGCATTGCTGTCGACCTGGTCCAGGCGGTGAAACAGGGAGATCGGCGCGTACCAGGCGTCGACACCCTGGACGAATGGTTCTTCTGTTACAAGCTCCATCAGCTCTGCAATACGAAACGCACAATTGGTACTTAGAAAGAAATAGCGAAACCGTCTCCCCGTGATTTCCCATACGTGATAAAGGAGCAGCTTCAACTGGTAGTCGCTAAGGTTCAGCTTGTACTCCCACATGTCCCGGAACTCGGTTCGCGTGTACGTTAGATCCGCGCGGTAATAGTCCTGGTCGGAGAACCCGGCCTGGTATGCGCCGAACAAGCCACGCATTACATACACAATGGTCTGTTCGTTCTCAGGCACGACGGCTCCGAAGTTGATGCCGAGATCGAGGAGCGTATAGCCGTCGGGAATGGCGCCGTTGTTGACCTTCAGAAGCACGTGTCCAAAGGTTGATGCGGGATTGCCGAAGTATCCGCTGATCATCATCAGGCTCACCGAATCGAGCTGCTCCGCCTTGATCCAGCGTTCGAGCCGCGGGCACTCGGCATCCTCCAGGCCGAGTTCCAGCTTTGTATTCAGAAAGAGTCGCCTCGCGGGGAAACGGCATCCGGCTCGCTGGTCGGGATCGGAAGAACTGTCGTCGAGGATGGCCTCGAGAGTCGCTACAAGCTCATCGTACGGTGAGAAACGGCCGTTGTCGGCGAGCAAGAAGTCGTCGTCCAGTATCTCACTTTGCTCCGACGCATCGCCGTTCTCGAAGTGCAGCAGGCGCAGCCAGGTCCGGTCCTCGGCGAGATTCAGTTCGCGCGCACGTTGCAGGATCGGCTCGAGCCGATCAGCTGCATGCACATCGCAGAACGTGAGCACCGCGATTAGAAGAAAGACAAAGAAGCGCATAACGAAGAGCCCGGCGCGAGGCCGGGCTGATTATGTCTCCGTATCGCTCGGAAAAGCGATGATTTCGGACCCGCGAGGGCCTAACTGATTTGGCGATAGAGCAGCGTGTAAAGGTTTTCAGCTTTCTCGTAGCGCGTTTGCTCAGAGTAGCCCTCTATCGCTACGAGCTCAGCAAAATCTGCGCGCAACTGAGTGGTAAGATCGGCGCGCGCCGATTCTTCTACGCCCGCAATCGAAAGCATAGCGGTCAGGTGCTCACCGCTGCCAACGGCCAGGTCCTTCTCAATACTCGGATAGGCATCGAAGATAAATGCGGCCGAGCTGCCCTGTCCGCCTTCACAAGTTTCTGGTGACGAGGCGTTCGACGATATGGCCGTCGTACCAAGGTCCCAGGTCACGTTGGTGACAGCCGCAACTGCATCGTTGTTCGGCGCAATCATCGCGCCTAGTCCGCAATCCGTATAGATGTCAGCAAACTCTCTTGCATTTGCCGAACCGATAAACAGCAGCGCGGCGGTGCTCAAGAGCATAGTCGTTGTTTGGACTTTGGTCATGATCTCTCCTTGATTGTCTTCGGCGATTTGCCGACAGTGCGAAAGACTACATGCATTAGGGAACCGCATGCACACGCTGCGATTATATGTTTGATCTATCCCATATGTCACGAGCAAACTTTTCCATCGACACAAGACTTTGGTGCTATGTCTCCGCCGAATCCCCGCAGTACCAGCACGCTGCAAACTGCCCTTCATTGTTTTCACCGCACCTGGGACATCGCCACGGTTCCCCGC
>JAOUNK010000453.1 GCA_029881015.1 Gammaproteobacteria bacterium
GCCAGTACGCGGTTGATGAACACCGATATGGCCGATGACGACGGGAGAAGGTCCGGATGTTCGCGCAGTACGAGCTCCTGCACTTCGGATACGGTCCGCTGACCATTGCAATACGACAATACGATCTGCCTGGCCCGGCCACGATCGTTGAGACGCGCCACCCGATCGGGTCGCGACTGCGTGAGCGTGTCACTGTCCAGTAGCAGGCCGTTGAACGTCGTCTGCGCAAAGCGCTTCCCGGTTCGCGGCAACTCGACGACCCAGCCGATGGTCTCGTCTTTGTGCCGCACCATGATCGTGGCTCGAATTACGTCTCCCTCCAGGACTGGCACTGACGCTTCAAGGGGCAGGTAGGCCTGCGGACGTTCCAGCGCAGCCGAGGCCGTCGGCGCATTGGTCATGTGGATGTCGCCATGCAGGCAACAGTCGAACCAGCCGGCCACACCATCTAGCATGCCGTCACGTGTGCTCGAAAACTCAGCTGTCCAGGACATGAAAGGCGGCGCCTCTGCACCTAGCTCGAGGTTTGCCAGGGCGGAAGGTGTGGCGAGCAGGTCGGTTGGTGCCAGTTGCACGCCGTACTTGGTATTTGCCGCGGGCGTGCCCATCCAACTGTACTCGTCGGGAATGTCTCCGCTGCGCCACCTGCCGACGATATTGCGGCAGGACTCCGATTCGACAGGCGCGAGTTTTAGCTCAATACGCTCGGGGATCGAGAAACCGCCCGGTTTCAGGAATCGCTGTTTCGCATCGGCAAGCAAGCCGAGAATGCCGTAGTCAAAGCCGAAGTAGCCGACGTGATCGCAAATCACCGCATCTACCTGCTCCGGGAGCGACAACTGGTAGGAATTGGCTTGCAGGAATACGGCCTTGTCCGCGAAACCGGTCTCGGCAATCGTCCGGCGCGCTGCCTCAATGATGGGGCCCTCTTCAATAAAGTAGACCTTGCGCGCTCCGGCACGCAGGGCCATCAGGCCCAGCAACCCGGTACCGCAACCCAGGTCCAGGACTATGTGCTCCGGGCGAATGCTGGCGGCAACGGCCGCTTGGTATTGCTTCACCTTGGCGCTGTCTTCCAGGTAGCCGTAATGCTCTTCAAGCGTCTTTGCCATGGCCGAATTATGCCTACCAGGGGATAATCAAGCCATGACTTCGAAACCGCAAAAAAGCAAACTCCGGCGCTTCATGGATCTGGACAGCGCTGACCGTTTGCTCTTGATTCGTGCAGTGGGATGGCTCGCCATTGCGCGCATCCGGCTTGCGGTGACCCCGTTTGACCGCCTGGCGGAAGGGCTGGCCCGCAGGCCCGAACCCGCACAAAGAAAAACCGACCCGCGTTTGCCTGAGCGGATCGGGTTCGTGGTCAGGGCTGCGGCGAACAATGTGCCCTGGCGATCGGACTGCTTTCCGCAGGCGATCGCTGCCCGCGAGATGCTGGGACGTTGCGGTTATGCGTCGACCATTCACCTGGGTGTCGACAAGGTCGACGAGGACAATATTGCGGGACACGCCTGGCTGACCTGCGGCGATACTGTCGTTACGGGTGGGGAGACGATGGATCGCTACTCCGAAGTGCACCGTCTCTGATTTCGATCACGCGGTCCGCGAGCTGCAATAACTCTGGTCGGTGCGTGATCAGCACAACGCTCATCGTGTGTTCCAGCCCGCTGAGCGCGGCCATCAGTTTTTCCTGAGTATCGCCATCGAGCGCTGCTGTCGGTTCATCGAGGACGAGAAAGCCCGGCTTACGCAACAACGCTCGCGCAATTCCAATACGCTGTCGTTCTCCGCCCGATAACCAGCGGCCGCCGGGCCCAACCCTGGTGTCGAGGCCGTCAGGCAGGCGCTCGGTCACAAACTCTCCCGCCGACCTGCCGAGCGCCGCCAGCAATTCATCGTCCTTGGCATCCGGGACATACAGGCGCAGGTTGGCACGAATGGTCGCGTCGAACAGCACGACATCCTGAGGAACATAGGCGGCCTGGTCTCGCCAGTGGCTCGCCAGTGCGTCATCGACCGTCTGTCCGTCAATACAAAGTTCGCCGGCATCTGGACGAATGAGCATCAGCATGACGTCGGCCAGTGTGGTCTTTCCGGAGCCCGTAGGGCCAGTCAGGGCCAGCCATTCGCCATGTGTCATGCCGAGATTGACGCCATGAAGGATCCAGCGCTTGTCGTTCTCGCGCAGGGTCTCCTCGACACCGATATCCGACAGCTCGAGCCGTTGCCAGGCCAGTGAAGTTTTTGGGTCGGGTGGCGGTACTGGATCCTGCTCGAGCCGCGTGGCAATCCGTTCGATCGCCCTT
>JAOUNK010000125.1 GCA_029881015.1 Gammaproteobacteria bacterium
ATCTTCGACCATTTTCGCCGCAACTTGCTGAATCGACGTATCGCTGCCGATGCTGACCGGCGGCCGGGAAATCAGGGTCCTGACAGTTTCACCCGACACGCCGCGAAACGTCGGCGCCGCCGGTTGCGTTGTCAGCCGGTCGGACAGGGCGCGAATGAACCAGGTATCGAACGCTTCGCTTGCGTAGCGCGCCCTTGCGAAGGCCTCGCCATCGAGGTGGTAGACCAGCGTGTCTTCCATGGCGATCGAGTGATTGCGCGCCCGGGCGTTATTCATTAATGAAGGAAAGCCGAAGCAATCGCCTTCGGCGAGCCGTGTCATCATCTCCCCGGCTTCGTCGCGAAGCTCAACGGCGCCGCTGCGAATGATGTGCAGCCATCGATTCTCGCTGCCGGCCGTGAGTATGTCATCGCCTTTTCGATAGTAGGCGATGTTGATGTTCTTCGCACAGTCGGAAATCCGCGTGTCATCAAGTCGATCGAAGCCAGGCAGCTCACGAAGAAACCGGGCAATCTCGGGGATTTCCTTCATCCACCAATTCTGACACGCATTCCCGAACGTGAAAACCGGCGATGCCGTCGCCGGCACCGCCAGTTTTCAATCCGAAGGGTGAATTCGGAGTAAACGCTCAGAATGCGTATTTCGCCGAAAGGAGAATACGTGTGAAATCGCCGTCAACGCCGTTTTCGAGTTCACGCTCGGCGAACATGATCTCGGCGCCGACATCCAGCTTGGGCAGCAGCGTGTGGATGACATTGAGGTGGAAGCTGGACGCCGACTTGGTCTGGTTACCTGCAGAGGCAGGCAGATCGATCGAGTTCATGCCGTAGGTGATATTCGAGCGCCAGCTCTCATTCCAGTGATGCCGGTACGACACAAAGCCGGAGGTTGTCTTGATCGTGTCAATGCCGGTACCCAGGGCATCGACGGCACCGTCACGCACCAGCCCGAGGCCGACATAGCGGCCGACGCCATCGCCATAGGTGAGCATTGCGCGCACGTCGTTCTTCTCCCCGACCATGAATTTCGCCGAAGCGCTGATGCCGAACGCGTTCTCATCCGCCTCGACGCCACCCGGCTCATCGATGTTCAGGAAGCGCACGAGTCCGGCGAGCCGGATGTAGCTGCCGCCATCGAGCTTGAACGTGTAGCGCGCGATCAGGTCAGGAATGGTGTCGTGGCCGGTGGCAGTCGATGCCGTGCCAAGGACGAAGGATTCCGGGTTTTCCGCGGCCAACTCCAGGTTGCCGTTGGTATAGCGGATCATGGCCTGCCGGACGAAGGTGGTCGACTCGGCGGGACCCACGAAGTCCAGGTTTTCGGGCAGCACACTGACGTCCTGGAAGGTCGACCAGGTCTGGCCGAGCGTCCAGTTGTTGTACTTCACGATGGCGTGGCGCAGACGCGGGCTGTACGAGTTGGAAACCAGCTCGTTACCGTCGGCGTGCGTGAAGAAGTCCATTTCGACGAAGGCGGAAACCTTGTCGCCACCGGCAGTGGTCGTCGCGGCGGTGAAATTCAGGCGCGTTTCCCTGCCCTGGAAGTCTGCGGTTGCATCGCCGCTCGCGGAGCCGTCGCCCACCGGCGTCTGGCTCGGCAGGTAGAACTGGCGAATGACCGCGCTGCTGGCCGGCGTCGCGTCACTGTAATCAGAGAACATGCCGTCGAACTTGGCATACCCGCCGAACTTGTAGGTTGTCCCGGAGCTGGACGGTGCGGGCGCCGGTGCAGGCTTGGCTGCAGGCGCCGGGGCCGATGCAGACCCGGCCTTCTTCTCATCGACCAGCTTCTTGAGCGTCGCTTCGAGTTCGGCGACTCGAGCCTCCAGTGCCGCAGTATCCGAGTCCTGCGCCATGGCCGGCCCGCCGGCGCCCAGTAATGCGAGCGTAACCGATGCGGCGAGTGATTGTAATTGTATGCGCGTCATTGTGTCCCCCAATGCGGAGTGTTTTATAGGCATGGTGGATACTCTTCGACGATTGCCTGACTGACCATTAGCCAAAAGTCGAATTCAGCTTGCGGCTAGACGAAGGTCTAATGCAGCGCGACGAATACGGGCGGTTGCGGTAACCTAGGTGCAGTGACGAACAAAAGCACATTCATCGTTGCGGACGACCATCCCCTGTTCCGCGAGGCGCTAATTCACGCGATCGGCAATTGCGTGAGCGACGCCGAGATTATCGAGGCGGATAGTCTCGATACCTTGCAGGTCGTTGTCGAGGCCAACCCGGAAGCCGATCTCTTGCTCCTCGACCTGAACATGCCGGGCGTGAGCGGCTTCTCGGCGCTGGCATACATCCGCAGCAAGCACCAGTCGCTGCCCACGGTCATCGTGTCGGCCATGGACGATCCCGCCGTGATCCGGCGTTCCATTCAGCATGGCGCGAGCGGTTTTATCCCGAAATCGTCCGCCATAGCCACGCTGGAACGCGGCATCCGCGCCGTGCTTGACGGCGAGGTCTGGATACCGGACGACATCGACCTGCGGGACGATCACCTCGACAGCGAGGAGGCCGAGATCGCGACGGCCATCAGTACGCTGACGCCACATCAGTTCCGGGTGCTCATGATGCTGGGCGAAGGACTGCTCAACAAACAGATCGCTTTCCAGCTCGGGGTGTCCGAAGCCACGATCAAGGCACACGTAACAGCCATACTCCGCAAGATGGGCGTCAATAACCGCACGCAGGCCGTGCTCGCCGTGCAGCAGCTAAGGATCAATGCCCCGGCCCTGCTGGAGGCGACCTCAGACGACCAGGCTGCGACTTAGCATCCGGCTGATAAGCGCACGCAGCGCCGCCGGCTTGAGGGGCTTGTGCAGCAGGGCATGCCCGGCATCGCGCACCAGCTCCGAAACTTCGACCGAGTAGTCCGCTGTCAGCACGGCCGCGGGCAATTCGACGCCGACAGTCGCGCGCAGGCCGGCAATCACGTCCAGCCCGGTGACGTCGTTGTCGAGGTGATAATCGACCAGGAGCATCGCGGCCGACCGGCCCTGCTCCACCTTCACACGCTCCAGTTCCTGTATCGCCTCCTGCTGGTTGCTCGCGACAACCGGCATGGCGCCCCACTTCCGGAGGAGCCCATACATGCCATCGAGGATCTCTTTTTCGTTGTCGATACAGACGATTACCTGGCCATCGATGGAGGACACCGGGCGGGATTCAGACGTCACGGAGGTTTCAGTTACGAACTTGCTTTCGGTCGCGCGCGGCACGAGCACCTCGAAACAGCTGCCTTTGCCGAGCGTGGAGCGCAACAATACTTCGTGACCGAGCAGCCGGGCTATGCGATCTACAATCGCCAGACCGAGGCCGAGGCCTCGCTTGGTTTGTTCTGCACCGTCCGACAGTCGGTGGAATTCCTCGAAAACGGCTTTCTGGTCGCGCTTGGCAATACCGACGCCCGTGTCGATCACCTGGATGGACACATTGCCGTCGCGGCGGCGACAACCCACCAGCACCCCGCCTTCGCGCGTATAGCGCCGGGCATTGCTCACGAAGTTCTGCAAAATGCGACGCAGCAATGCGGGATCGGAGTGCACCCAGATGTCCGACCGCACAAACCGCAAACTCAGGCCCTGTTCCTCGAACGTCTGCGAAAACTGCGTATCCAGGGCCTTGAAAATGCTGCTGATCGCGAAGTCTTTCTTCTTGGGCTCGGGCGCGGCGGTATCGAGACGGGAAATGTCGAGCAACGCACTGAGAAGATCTTCAACGCTCAACAGTCCACTTTCGACCCGCGCGACGAGCTTGCTCTGCTCGTCAGTCATTTCGCTGCGATGCTCGTTCAGCAAAGCGGCGAACAGCTTGGCCGCGTTTAGTGGCTGCAGGAGATCATGCGCCGCCGCGGCGAGGAACTTGGTTTTCGATGCGTTCGCTTCCTCTGCCTCTGCCTTCGCGCCCTGCAAAGCGAGCATTGTCTCTTCGAGTTTGGCTGTGCGATCGGCCACGCGTTGCTCAAGCGACTCCTTGGCATCTACCAGGGCCCGCTCGACCGCCTTGAATTCGGTGATATCCGTGTACGTCGTTACGAACCCGCCGTCCGGCATGGGCTGACCGCGGATCTCGATGACCTTGCCGTCGAAAAAGGTACTCTGGTAGTTGTAGGACGACCCCTCCCGCATGTACTTCAGTCGTTTCTCCACGGCCTTGTCGACATCGACGTCGCCGAATCGACCCAGTTCGGCGTTGTAGCGAATCAGGTCGGCAACCGACTCGCCCACGTGGACCATACCGGACGGATAGTCCATGAGTTCGACGTAGCGAGAGTTCCAGCCGATGAGTCTCTGCGACGAATCGACCACGCTGACGCCCTGCGAGATATTCTCGAGCGTTGCCTCCAGGAGGCGCCGATTGAAGCGAATGGCCTCGGAGGTCTCGTCGAGCAGCATGACGACATCGCCGATTTCCGTGCCGGTTCTGCGCAGAGCCGTCGTGATCACGACGCGGGCCGATGCGGCCCCGATCGCGCCGGCGAGTAGTCTTTCGGTGAACCGCAGCAAGCGCCTGTCGGCCGGCAGGGACGGGGCAATATCCAGTCCCTGCTGCACCGCGAAATCGGTAAACGAGCGCTCGGCATTCTTTTCGCCGAGGAACCGGTCTGCCAGCGCGCGCAGGTCGGCGTTGGTCAGATCGGAACCCGTGGTCACCGCCCTCGCCTGGCCCGGTCGTGCAACCGGGCTGGCAAATGCACGCGCCTGGATTTTCTCGATCATCGACTGCCGGCTGAGCAGCGAAACAACGACGAAGACCAGCATGTTGCCGCACAGTGACCACGCGACTCCGTGCGTCAGCGGATTCGACTGGACGTCGACCAGCAGGGACTCCGGCCGCAACCAGGCGAGCTGGAACAGGCCGTGCTCGATAAAGCTCACGTCAAATACGCCCGAGCGTGCGAGGGTCGGGAGAAACAGGGTGTAAGCCCACAGGACGAAGCCTGTGGACAGTCCGGCGATCGCACCGATGCGAGTCGAACGTTGCCAGTACATGCCGATGACGATGAGCGGCATGAACTGTGCGGCGGCCGCGAACGACAGCAGACCGATACTCGCGAGTGCGGCCGACTCATCCAGCGCGCGGTAATAGAAATACGCAAGCACGGTTATGCCGACGATCGAGCTACGGCGAATATGAATCAGCAGCCTCGAGTAATCCGCGCGCTCGGACAATCCCAGGTATTTAACGCGCAGCAAGGCCGGCATGACGATCTCGTTACTGATCATTGTCGAAAGCGCTACACAGGCCACAATGACCATCCCGGTAGCGGCGGAAAAACCACCCAGAAACGCGAGAATGGTCAACAGGTCGCTGCCCCGTTCCATCGGCAAGGCCAGGACGAATGCATCGCCATTAAACGCGCCGGCCGGGAGGATTTTCAGTCCGGCAAGCGTAATCGGGACGATGAAGACGGTGAAGACCAGCAGGTAGAGAGGGAACGCCCACCGCGCCGTATGGATGTTTGCGTCCTTGTGGGCCTCGACGATCGCGACATGAAACTGGCGTGGCAGGCAAAAGATCGCGGCGCTGGCCAGGATCAACTGGGTCACAAACGTGTCGGGAACGTGGTCGAGGCTGAAAACCGTTTCGGCGCGTGCCGCCGTTGCCGTTACTTCTCCCCCAACGTCGCCGAGCAGGAATATTGCGAACACACCGACCGCCACAAAGGCGAGCAGCTTGACGATCGATTCGAAGGCGATAGCGAGCATCATGCCCTCATGATGCTCGGTGACATCGATCTTGCGCGTACCGAACAGAATGGCGAAGACGCTGAGCGCCGCCGCCACGACAAGCGCCGTATCGTACTCGGCGCCGCCGGACACCGAGTAATTGGAGACGATACTGAACCCGCTGACGATTGCCTTGAGCTGCAACGCGATATACGGCACCGACCCGATCGTTGCAATGAGAGTGACCAGGGCTGCAAGACTCTGGGCCTTGCCGTAGCGTGCGGCGATGAAATCGGCGATGGAAGTCAGGTTCTGGCGCTTGCTAATGGCCACGATCCTGTTGATCAGCGGCCACCCGAAAAATATGACGAGCATCGGACCGAGGTAAATGGGCAGGTATCCCCAACCACTCTGGGCGGCTGTGCCCACCGCACCGTAAAAAGTCCAGGATGTGCAATAGACGGCAAGCGTGAGGCTATAGACCAGCGAACGGCTGAAGGTCGAAAAACGGCCTGGACCGACGTTGTCGCCCCAGTACGCAATGGCGAACAGCACCGTCACGTAGCCGAGTGACAAGACCAGCAACACCCACCAGTTGATCAACCGATAGCCCCCCGTTTCTTATGATTATGGCGTGAGTCTACTACTAACGTCGAATGCCCGCGAATACAGGCGTTTGCTAGATTCGGCGGCGCAATAACCATAAAAGCACCCGCAAACAAGGGGAAACGCATGTCTAAGAACAGCAGCTATTGGAGTGCCAACCTGAGGCTCGTGGCCATCTGCCTCGTGATCTGGTTTGTCGTCTCTTACCTGTTCGGAATCATTCTCGTCGAGCCGCTGAACAATATAAGGATCGGTGGATACAAGCTCGGCTTCTGGTTCGCGCAACAGGGGTCTATCTACACATTTGTCGCGTTGATCTTCTTCTACGCCAATCGCATGGGCAAGCTTGACAGAAAGCACGACGTCCATGAAGACGACGAATAGGGGAACTCCATGACACTTCAAACAACAACGTACCTGATAGTCGGTTTCACGTTCGCGATTTACATTGGCATTGCCATCTGGGCGCGTGCCGGAACGACCAAGGACTTTTATGTCGCCGGCGGCGGCGTCAACCCGATCGCAAACGGCATGGCGACAGCCGCAGACTGGATGTCCGCTGCTTCGTTTATCTCGATGGCCGGCCTGATTGCATTCATGGGTTACGGCGGTTCGGTATTCCTGATGGGCTGGACCGGCGGTTACGTACTGCTGGCCATGCTGCTTGCGCCCTACCTGCGCAAGTTCGGCAAGTTCACGGTTCCCGAGTTCATCGGCGATCGCTACTACTCGAAGGCTGCCCGCATCGTTGCGGTGATCTGCCTGATTGTCGCCTCGGTGACCTACGTAATCGGACAGATGAAAGGCATCGGTGTCGCGTTCTCGCGTTTCCTCGAGGTTGACTACGATGTTGGCCTCGTTATCGGCATGGGTATCGTATTTGTCTACGCGGTTATGGGCGGTATGAAGGGCATTACGTACACGCAGATTGCGCAGTACTGCGTGTTGATTCTCGCTTATACGATTCCGGCTATCTTCATCTCGCTGAACCTGACCGGCAACCCGATTCCGCAGCTCGGCCTCGGGTCCACGATGGCCGGCACCGATGTCTTCCTGCTCGACCGACTGGATATGGTGCTGCGAGACCTTGGCTTCCTCGAATACACGACGAACGTCAGGCTAAGTACGACAAACATGTTCATGTACACGCTGTCGCTGATGATCGGTACTGCCGGTCTGCCGCATGTCATCATTCGCTTCTTCACCGTTCCCAAAGTGAAAGATGCTCGCAGTTCGGCCGGCTGGGCACTCGTGTTCATCGCGATCCTGTATACGACGGCACCGTCTGTTGCAGCCATGGCACGTCTGAACCTGATCGAGACGATCGAACCGGCGCCCGGTGAGTACATGGTCTACGAGGAACGTCCGAACTGGATCAAGAACTGGGAGGCTACTGGACTGCTGGCGTTCGAGGACAAGAATGGCGACGGCAGGATTCAGTACTCGGCTGACGCTGCAACGAACGAGATGGTCACGGTCGACCGTGACATCATGGTGCTGGCGAATCCGGAAATCGCGGGCTTGCCGAACTGGGTGATCGCGCTTGTTGCCGCTGGTGGACTGGCAGCGGCGCTATCCACGGCAGCCGGCCTGCTGCTCGCGATATCCTCGGCCATATCCCATGACCTGCTCAAGGGCGTCTTCAAGCCCGAGATCACGGAGCAACAGGAACTCCTCGCAAGTCGTGTGGCGATGGCTGGTGCAATCCTGCTGGCCGGTTACCTGGGATTCAATCCACCGGACTTCGCCGCGGGAACAGTGGCGCTCGCCTTTGGGCTCGCCGCATCGTCGATCTTCCCGGCGCTGATGCTCGGCATCTTCTACAAACGCATGAACAAGGAAGGTGCTATCGCGGGTATGGTGGCAGGCCTTGGTGTCACGCTGCTGTATGTATTCCAGCACAAGGGCATCATGTTTATCCAGAGCACTTCGTACCTGGGCGACATGTCGGAGAACTGGTTCTTCGGCATCGAGCCGAATGCCTTCGGCGCTGTCGGTGCCATGGTCAACTTTGCAGTCGCCTTTGCAGTTTCGAGGGTGACGGCAGCACCGCCGCAGGAAATCATCGACCTCGTCGAGCACATCCGCGTGCCGTCAGGCGCAGGTGCCGCTTCATCCCATTGATTCCCTTGAATCAGCCTGGAGGGGGGTCATCTCGACCCCCCTTTTTTTTATACGGTAGACTACGAGCATGTTCACCAACAAACACGTTGTCGTCGCCATGCTGGTGGCGCCCGTACTCGCCATCATGGCGTGGTTCGCTATTGACTACTTTATTGCGGAGCGACCACACGCGGCGAAAAAAGGGGCGGCCTATACCCTCATCGCGAAATCGAATTGCCGCTATGACAGCGGGCAGTGCGACCTGGAGAATTCGGACTTCAAGCTGAGCATTCGACCGACATCAATTACGCAAAGCTCAGTCCAGCTTGAAATGACGTCTGCCTTCCCGCTGCAGAGCGCAACGCTCGGGCTCGTCAATGACGGAGTTCCTGCGGCGCCATCACCCATGTCAGCCACGACGGATGAGTCACTGCACTGGACGGCGCGGA
>JAOUNK010000124.1 GCA_029881015.1 Gammaproteobacteria bacterium
ACAGGTCGCGAAATTCCGGAAGCCGCCCCTCGTACAGGGCCATCGACGCCAGCCGCGCGTTGTTGAGTTCGCCGCCCGGCCAGCTTCCAGGGTTTCGCCCGGCTTGCTCGAGCAGTCTCGATGCCTTGCCGACCAGTGACTCGAGATGCGCCTGTTTCAGGCGTCGTTTTTCATCCGTTGGAATATCCGCGGCGTAGACACGCTCGAGTTCGTTCCGCGCAGCCTCGACCAGTTCCATAAGGCCGGTGCGTAACTGTCGCGACGCTTCGTAGCGCGTCAAATCCCCGCTCCGCCCGTGAGTCTCCAGCCACCGGCGGATACCGAACTCCTCGACCGCCGTCGCGAAGGACTCGTTGAAACCGGTATCGCCTTTCACGTAGAGCACCTGGTGTGCGAGCTCATGGAAAAGAACGGCAACGAGTTGCACATCGTCCCAGTTCATCATCGTATTCAGGACCGGGTCATTGAGCTTGCCCAGGGTCGAGTACGCGGCGACGCCTCCGGTCGCAACATCGAAGCCTTGCGATGCCAGTCGGCCCGCCTCGCGCTCTGCCGCCTCCCGCGAAAAATAGCCGCGGTACCCGACGCATCCGGCGACCGGAAAGCACCAGGTCCTGGGTTGCAGGGAGAACTCGGGTGCCGCAAAGACATTCCACACCACGTAGTCGCGCTCGATATCGGCATACGTGCGATAGCTGTCGTTGTCCGGCAGGCCGAGCTCCTCGATCGAGAATTGCCTGGCCTGTTGCACAAGCTGCAAACGCGCGGCAAGTTCGGGCGGCGTGTTTTCGTCTTCGAGAATATCCGCGATCGGTTCGCGCTTGCGCGTCAGCTCGAGCTGGCCCTTTGCCGCCTGCATGTAGTAGCAACCGGAAAGCGAAAAGATCACCAGGACGAGAAGGACAAAACGTGGCATTCGGGTACTATGACACGATGCAGGTGTATCTCGTAGGCGGCGCGGTCCGTGATGAACAACTGGGCATCCCGCACCGGGAGCGGGACTGGTGTGTCGTGGGCGCGAGCCCCGTCGAGCTGGAGGCTCTGGGCTACCAGCGAGTCGGCAAGGACTTCCCCGTATTCCTGCACCCGGAAACCAGGGAAGAGTACGCCCTCGCCCGAACGGAAAGAAAGACGGCACCGGGTTACCACGGTTTCGATTTTGACTGCTCACCCGAGGTCACGATTGAAGAAGACCTCGCGCGTCGCGACCTGACCATCAACGCCATCGCCAAAGACGCCGACGGCCGCCTGATCGATCCGTGGGGCGGCGTTGCCGATATCGAGAAGCGCGTCCTGCGCCACGTGTCGGACGCGTTCGTCGAAGACCCGGTGCGCATTCTGCGCGTCGCGCGTTTTGCCGCGCGTTTCGCGCACTTCGGGTTCACCCTGGCCGGAGAGACGCTGAGCCTCATGCACGGCATGGTCGAGAATGGCGAGATCGACGCGCTCGTTCCGGATCGGGTCTGGAAGGAAACCGAACTGGCGTTGGCGGGAGCGAACTGCCGGGTGTACTTCGAGGTGCTGCGTTCCTGCGGTGCGTTGCGCGTGCTGTTCCCTGAGGTCGACGTGCTGTTTGGCGTGCCGCAGCCGGAGCGCTGGCACCCGGAGGTCGATACGGGGCTGCACGTCATGATGGTCCTGGACCAGGCAGAACGCCTGAGCACAGATCTCGAGGTTCGCTTCGCGGCCCTGACGCATGACCTCGGCAAGGGCACGACGCCGAGGAGCCAGCTCCCGAGTCACCCGGGACACGAGACCCGGGGGTGCAAGCTGATCCGGAGTATCTCGGACCGATTGCCGGTGCCGAAATCCTGCCGCGACCTGGCCCTGCTGGTCGCCGAGTTTCATACGCTCTGTCACCGTGCGCTCGAACTGCGCCCAGAGACGATCCTGAAGGTCCTCGAGAAGACCGATGCGTTTCGCCGGCCGGAGCGTTTCGAGCAGTTCCTCCTGACCTGTGAGGCCGACGCACGCGGGCGCGCCGGTCTCGAGGACAGGCGCTACGAGCAGGCCGGGTATTTCCGCGCGGCATGCGCCGCCGCGATGGCGATCGACGCCGCAACCATTGCGCAAGAAACGGAAGACAGGAAGATCCCTGCGGCAATCCGTCGTGCGCGCGTGCGTGCGATTGCGGCATTTACAGCCGCGCGTCAGGACCCGCCGTAGAAATACAGGAATACCGACAGGAAAGTGACGGTGTCGTACGCGTCCGAGCTGTCGACGCCGAGACTGAACTCGATGTCGCCCTTCGCGCCCATCGGGGTCAGCAGCCGCAGGGTCGCTGAGCGGGTCTCACTGCCGTCCATCTCGATCTTTTGGGACGACAATGCAAGCTCCCAGTACTGCTCCCCGGCCTCAAGACCCAGCGTCATGCCCGCACGATAGTCGACCAGGCTATTGATCAGGCTCAGGCGCGAGAACGAAAACAGGTCGAGAATGCGGCGATCGTTGTCGAGCCGCAGATTGACGCTGTAGTCGTAGTCCATGCCGTGCAAGCCGAGGCTGAACTGTTCGGTCAGGTCAAAGCGGGTCGACAACCCGACGCCGTTTGCATCGAATCTGACCACCCGCCCGGGGAAAAAATCCGTTTCCGGCAAGGTAAAACGAAAGTCACGATTCTCGTAGTCCCCGGACAGGGTGAACCTGTCGTTGCGCCAATACAGCGACGCTCGCAAGTCTCTCGATTCCAGGAGGTCACTGTCACCCCAGTATGCGGCGCCCAGGCGAATCCCGATCGGCTCGAACCAGTGATCGACACCGAGCTCGCCGTACCAGGTCTCGAGCGACGGCCTGCTCGGCGGATCGACCCTGTTCCTCGCAATGGCGCCGGTCAGCCATGTCTTCTCGGTCAGCCCGATGTCTGCGATCAGCGATGCGCTCAGTCCGTCTGCGCTATCGCCTTCGACGCCGAGGCCGACAATATGACTCGCCGCCGCGAGCGCATTACTCGCCAGCAGCATGAAGACGATGCCGCTACGCCAGCACATACAGGATGAGCGCGGCCAGCGCGAGCCGGTAAATGGCAAACGGCGCCAGGCCGATTCGGCTGACAACGCGCATGAAGAACTCGATGCTGAGGTAGGCCACAACGGCGGAGACGATCACGCCGAGCGACAACTCGCCCCAGGGAACCGGCATGTCACCCATAACGAGCTCCGCACCTTTGTACGCGGTCGCAAGCAGGATGACCGGGGCAGACAGCAGGAACGAGAAGCGTGCCGCATCCTGACGTTCGAACCCGAGCAGGCGTCCCGCGGTAATTGTCACGCCCGAACGTGACGTGCCGGGTACCAGTGCAAGCGCCTGGGCCACACCGATGATCAACGCGTCGCGAATTCGAACCTGGGTGATACCTTTACTGCGTGTTGCGTAGCGATCGGCCAGCGCCATCAGAATGCCGTAGCCGGCCAGCGTGTACACGATGATGGACGGGTCGCGCAGATTGGCCTCGATCCATGACGCGAACAACAGGCCTGCCGCTGCTGCGGGGATTGTACCCAGCGCGATTGCCAGCGCCATGTACGACTGCGGTGAGCTGACATCTCCGCCGAGAATGCGCAAGCCGCCGCGCAGCAGTCCCGCGATGTCTTCCCGGAAGAACACGCAAACCGCAATCAGGGACCCGAAATGCACGGCGACGTCAAAAGCCAGCCCCTGGTCCGTCCACTCCACAAGGTAAGGGACAAGCACGAGATGCCCCGAACTTGAAATGGGCAGGAACTCGGTCAGCCCCTGCACTATCGCGAGCACCACTATCTGCAACGTTGTCACTGCTTACCTCTTCCGACGTACCTGTCATTCATAACGTATGCGTCCGGTCAGCCAGGCTGAAGCCGGTTGGCGTCGCGATGTCTCCTTTTCGCAATGCCATGCACTTGAAGTGCTCGCCCATTTCTCCGGGGAGGGTAAGCGTTTTGACCTGTCTCGACAATTCAAGCTGCTCCCTGAGCGGCCGTTGCGCGAAATCCTGCATCTCCTCACCGAGGCCACCAGCCATGAGGAACTGGGCCTGCGCAGAGTATCCCGAAACGTCGAATCCGGCGGCTACGGCCGCCTCGGCAACGCCCGTGAAATCGACCCAGGCGGTAAGGTCCTGGATGCCGGGCAGCATCAGCGGGTCGTTGTGTGCATGATGCCGAAAGTGGCAGCGCAACCAGCCGTCGTTGCGCTCCGGCGCATAGTATTCGCGGCGAGATACCCCGTAGTCGAACAGCAACACCACGCCCGTATCGAGCGCGGCCGACACGCCGGCGATCCAGTCCGGAACGGCCAGGCAAACTTCGGATACATAGCCGTCGGGAAACCGTCCGCCCAGTTCCGCTTCAACGTCCTCGACGAACCTGGCAAGCCTTGCCGGCGCCGCCGACTCGACGAATTCGAACCCCGGCTCACCTGCGGCCACACGCAGCTGCATGACGGCGTTCTCGCGCCGCACAAATCGTTCCACCGGCAACGCATCGAGGACTTCGTTTGCGAGGATGACCCCGGTTGACGCTCGCGGTGGCGAATCGAGCCAGGTAACGAGGTCGGCCAGGTCCGGCACGTTGTCGCGCAGAAAAGCCTCCTGCCGTTCGCGCAGATCGGCGGACACCTCGAGGATGCGATAGGCAGACGGCAACGCGTCGAGGCGTTGCAGAGCAGCAAGCACGTCGGCGGCCAGCCTGCCGCTGCCCGCGCCATACTCGAGAATCTCGGCACCCGGCAGCTGGCCGAGAATTTCCGCGCACTGCCTGGCAATGACCTTGCCAAACAGGCTGGAAACCTCGGGTGCGGTAATGAAGTCACCGGCCTCGCCGAACTTGGTCGACCCGGCGGCGTAATAGCCGAGGCCCGGTGCGTACAGCGCGTGTTGCATGAACTCCGCAAAACTGATGCTGCCTCCTGCCGCTGCGACCTGTTCGACAATCGATGCCACGACACGATCGCTGTGTGTTGCGCTCGTGTCATCCGGGCTGGGCAGTGTTGGCGGCTGGTCCTGAGGCATGTCAATATCGCTCAATGACGGAGAACAGCTTCAACGACAAGGTCGTACTCGTCACGGGCGCGGCTCGTCGTATCGGCGCGGCTATTGTGACATGCCTGCATGGCAACGGCGCACGCGTTGCAATCCATTACCGCGGTTCGGCAGAGGCCGCTGCAGAGCTGGCCGCCACACTCAACGCGGCCCGCGCTGACTCGGCACAGGCGTTCCAGGCGGACCTGTTGGACGTCGGTCACTTGCCGGGACTCGTAGCAGCGGTCACACAGTGGGGTGGCCGTCTCGATGGACTCGTCAATAACGCGTCGACCTTCTACCCGACACCCGTGGGAGCCATCACCGAGGAACACTGGACCGATCTTGTGGGAAGCAACTTCAAGGCGCCATTGTTCCTGTCACAAGCGGTCGCGCCGCACTTGCGAGAGGCGCACGGCGCGATCGTCAATATCGTCGATATTCATGCGCAACGACCGTTGCGCGACCACGGCGTGTACGGGTCCGCGAAGGCGGCGCTGGCAATGCTGACGCGGTCCCTGGCCAAGGATCTTGCGCCGGACGTTCGCGTCAACGGCGTGTCACCGGGGGCCGTGTTGTGGCCCGAAAACGGCATGACTGACGCCGTGCAGGAAACTATCCTGCGCCAGATACCCCTGCGGCGGCCCGGAGATCCCAGCGATATCGCCGGTTGCGTTCTCTACCTGCTCAGGGACGCGACCTACGTCACAGGCCAGATCATCGCCGTAGACGGCGGTCGCTCTCTCGGCTGGTAACTCAGTAAGCCCCGGCGAACTCGCGTTCCGGCGGTCCGGCGAGATCCGGACCCGGCGGGTCTACCAGGAATTCGGCCTTTTGCTGAACGCCCGGCAATGACGCGACCGGGCAGCCGGCCCCGCCGATATACGAAAGGGCCGCCACCATGTTCGGGTCGTCCGGCGCACCGGTCGCGAAAGCGAGGTCGTCGGCAACCGGGCAGTTAACCGGCAGGCCGTCGAAGTAGTCGCCATAGCCCTCTGCATTGCTCTTCTTGAACGACGTGGGCCGCAGGATCTTGTCGCAGAATTCGAGACCGACCTGCCCGACCGGCTTGCCGTAGGTGCTGTCACCGACAATGTACACGCCGTCGGTAACGAACGGATCGAGTCCGTTGATGACGAGCTCGCTGGCCGACGCTGTGCCGCGCGATGCGATGACAATCAGTCGATTGATATCAATGGAATTCGCCTGGCGGCCGAAGTAATCGATACTGTTGTTGGTCACGGCGCGATCCGCATTGAATTCCGTGTTCGAGAAGATTTGCCCGTCGTTGGCAAAACCGCCGAGGTAGTCCGCGAGCAGATTCGCGGTAGCGACAAGACCACCACCGTTGTAGCGCAGGTCGATGATGACGTCTTCGACGCCGGCGGCAATGAAGCTCGAAAACACCGCATCGAAATCGCGGTTGCCGGTGCTGTCGTGCGGCGTGCCGTCATGCGCCGTGCTGATGAACGTCGCAAACTCCATGTAACCAACCGGCGGACTGCCGGGCCCCCTATCGATGATTCGTGCCTGCGGTACCGGATCAATGGTCACGATGTCCTTGTTGACCGACACCGCCGGCAACACCGTTCCGTCAAGCTCGCGAACCTGGAACAGCACGCTCGGGTTGTCGAGCGCGGCATTGATACCTTCGTCCGCCAGGATATCGGCAATGAGTCGTCCGTCGAGACTCACGACCGTCTGGCCACGAGAAAAGCCGCCTACCAGGTTCGCCGGACTATCCGCGAAGACCCGCGTAAAGCGCATCTCGTTGTTTTCCAGGCGCCAGCTGAAACCGAAACCCTCATATTCGCCTTCGTTGAAAAACGCCAGGTCTGCCGCCAGGGACCCGACCGTACTCCAGCGATCGACGGGCTGGCTGCTGGCATTTTGCGGGCCGTAGGTTTGCGTAACCTGCGTGACGAGTTCCTCGGGCGTTGCGTAGTCGGCAATACTGAGATTTGCCGGCAACTGGTCATTCCAGAGGTACCACGCGTAGAGACTGTCGAGAACGTAGGTCTTCTGCCCGTCATTGCTGCAGGCAGCCGGTGACGTCGGGCCGGCAGGCCCGGTGCCGTCGCTGCTGCAGGCCGCTAGCGAACCCGCGGCCAATACGATGGTCAGTTTGTGCATGCAGGATCCTCTTAAAGAATAACGCCGACGAGCTCGAGAGGATGACTTGTCGCGTCAAATTCCTGCCAGTGTTCGAGCATGGACCTGCGTGTAACGGGATGCACAAGGTCCGGCGCCAGCTCGGCCAGTGGCCGCAGTACGAAACTGTACGCAAGGACGTCGCTGCGTGGTACCCGCACGGGCGGCTCATCCAGAACAAGATCATTGTAGAGCAACAGATCAATATCGAGAGGACGTGACTCCCACTTTCCACTGCCACGGTCGCGTCCCGTGAGATTATGTACAAGCTCGATATGCTCGCAAATCGCGAGAGGCGATTCGCTGGACTCGAATCCGGCAACGAGGTTCAGGAAGTCTTCGCCCGCGAAGCCGAGCGCATGGCTGCGGTATACGGCCGAGAGCTGCAATTCTCCATGGCGCTTGCGTAGCTCCCGTACGCCGAGATGCAGGTTGTGCTCGGGATCGATATTGCTGCCGAGTCCCACGTAGACGGTTGCCATGAAAATCTACCCGGGCTGCTCGCCGCGCTCGATTTCGACACCTACGTCCTTCGATCCGCGGATGGCGCCGGGTTTGTGAACCCGGACCTTCACCCATGCGACATCGAATTCGTCGCGGATGATGCCGGCAATACGTTCGGCGAGCGTCTCGACGAGCTGGAAGCTCGAGTCACCGACAAACCGCTGGATCCGCTTGGCAACGCTCTTGTAGTTGAGTGTGTCCTCGACGCTGTCCGTTGCTGCCGCCCTGGCAATGTCCGCGCTCATCTCCAGATCGATGACAACCGTCTGGCGAATCTTTCGTTCCCAGTCCCAGATGCCGATGATTGTGTCGATCTTGAGTTCGTCGAGAAAAATCTTGTCCATGTTGCGAGCCAGTCCTTTGTCAGTTTCCGGCAGGAACGCCCAATGTCTCTAGTGACCAGCGCGCCTGTGCCTTAATTTCAGAGGCCCTGTCCGCCTCCGCAAGGCGCAGCGCACCCGCCACGGCGATCATCGCACCATTATCCGTGCAAAACGCCAGCCTCGGGTAGTAGACCTCGCCTTCGAAGCGTTCTGCCATCTCCTTACGCAGCAGCCTGTTCGCGCCGACGCCCCCCGCCACGACGATACGTTTGAGACCCTCGGCCCTGGCGGCCCTGAGAGACTTCTCGACCAGCGTGTCGACGGCGGCACGCTGGAACGAGGCAGCGAGGTCCGCCCGGCAGTCGTCCAGCCTATGCTCGTCCTCGGCCTTGCGAACCTCGAGCATGACGGCCGTTTTCAGGCCGCTGAAGCTGAAATCATGCGTCGGCTTATTGAGCATCGGCCGCGGAAAACTGAATGCGGCCTCGTCTCCACCCTCGGCCAGCGCCGCCAGCGCCGGCCCGCCCGGATAGCCCAGGCCGAGCAGTTTGGCCGTCTTGTCGAAAGCCTCGCCGACGGCATCGTCCAGCGTCGAACCCAGGACCCGGTAGTCGCCAAGTCGCGCGACGCTGATCAACATGGAATGGCCACCGGACACCAGCAGCGCGAGAAACGGGAATTCGGGCGGCTCATCCTCGAGCATCGGGGCCAGCAGGTGGCCTTCCATGTGATGGACGGGAATCACCGGGCAGTCCCAGGCCAGCCCCAACCCGTTGGCCATGCCGCCGCCGACCATCAGCGCGCCGACGAGTCCCGGGCCGGCCGTATACGCGATGGCATCGGGCTTGTCGACGC
>JAOUNK010000126.1 GCA_029881015.1 Gammaproteobacteria bacterium
AGCCGTGGCCGAGAACGACGTCGCCCTGGTATTCCGCGTGCTCGACCCGCCCAACGACGCGGACACGTTGGTGTTGCGACAGTTCGGCGAGGCGCATGGGCTGCGCATTTACCTCCAGACCGGCGGACTCGACACGGTCGCGCTGTTGTACCCCGACGCGGTAGCCGAATCGCTGTATTACACCTTGCCCGAGTTCAATATCCGCGTGGACTTCGAGCCCGTCGACTTCGTGCAGGTGAACAGCGACATTAACCGGCGCATGGTGCATTTCGCGACGGCACAGCTGGACGTCGGTCACGAAGACCGTGTCCTGGACCTGTTCTGCGGTATCGGTAATTTCTCATTGCCGCTCGCGCGCCAGGCGAAAACCGTGCTGGGCGTGGAGGGCGAGGCGAGTCTGACGCAAAGGGCGGCCATGAACGCGAGTCGCAACGGTCTGGATAATGTGACGTTCCGGGTTGCCGACCTCGGCAAGATCGATGGCACGGAAGCGTGGGTGAAAGAGGGCTGGGATCGGCTCTTGCTTGACCCGGCGCGCGCCGGTGCCGCGGAAGTCGTAGCGCGTATGCACCTGTTGGGGCCCGAGCGCATCGTCTACGTGTCCTGCCACCCGGGGACACTGGCCCGCGACGCCGGGACGCTGGTTCATGAGCACGGCTATCGGCTTGAATCTGCGGGGATTATTGATATGTTCCCCCATACAGCACATGTAGAATCTATCGCGGTATTCACTCAATCGTGACCGCAAGAAGCGAGGCACAGCGGATGTCGCTCGGACCCGTGATGCTCGACATAGAAGGGCTCTCCCTAAGCCCGGCTGACCGCGACCTGTTGCGGGAGCCTGCGGTGGGCGGCGTCATCCTGTTCGCGCGCAACTACGAATCGCCCAGGCAAATCACGGACCTCGTTGCCGATATTCGCGCGTTGCGTAGCCCGCCGTTGCTGGTGGCAGTGGACCATGAGGGTGGACGCGTGCAGCGCTTTCGAGATGGCTTTACGCCCATTCCCCCGATGCGGCGAATCGGTCGGGAATATGACCGGGACCCCGAGGCCGGTCTGCAGGCGGCGCGCGACGCAGGCTGGATGATCGCGTCCGAGCTGCGCGCGGCCGGTGTCGACCTGTGCTTTGCACCCTGCGTGGATCTTGACTGGGGTATTAGCGAAATTATTGGCGATCGATCGTTTCATCGGAAGGCCGAGGTTGTTGCGGATCTCGCGAACGCGTTCTCGAGGGGCTTGCGCAGCGGCGGTATGGCGGCGGTCGCCAAGCACTTCCCGGGCCACGGGGCGGTCATCGCGGACTCGCATCTGAGATTGCCCGTCGATCGAAGGGACTACGGCCTGGTGCTCGACGATATGCGGCCCTACGAACGCCTGATCAATACCAGCGCCATTGCCGGTGTCATGCTCGCGCACATCGTATACGAACAAATCGACGCAAACCCGGCCGGTTTCTCGGAGTACTGGATTCAGCGGGAGCTGCGTTCGCGCCTGGGATTCGGTGGCGCGGTGTTTTGCGACGACCTGAGCATGAAAGCGACGTATGACTATGGCTCGATGGCGGAACGCGCCCGGCTGGCGCTATCTGCCGGTTGCGACATGATTCTCGTGTGCAACGACCGCGATGCTGCGCATGAAGCCGTCGATGCACTCAACGAGTACTCGAATCCCTTGTCCCTGGTCAGGCTTGCGCGGCTGCATGGCACCGGGCAGCTATTGCGCGAAACGGTCCTGGCGAGCGAAGAGTGGCAGGCCGTGAACGAGCGCTTCTCTCACTGGCACGATCGTCCTGAGTTTCATCTCGATGCCTGACAGGAAGCCGGGTAAGGAAAGGGAATGACGACGTATGCGTTGATCATCGGTAGCGGCTGGGAGAGTCTCGTACGGGGCGATAGCGGCACCACGGTCGAAACGGCCTACGGGTTGCCGTCGGCGCCGGTGCACCGGCTGCGCCTGGGCGAACACGACGTCCTGTCGCTCGCCCGGCATGGCGAGGGACACACGCTGCCGCCCCACAGGATCAACTATCGTGCGAACGTCGTCGCGCTCAAGAAACTGGGCGCCGATGCGATCATCGCCCTGAACACGGTGGGTGTGGTCTCAGACCTGCGTGAATCCGGCCAGGTCGCCGTCCCCGACCAGTTGCTCGATTACACCTGGGGACGCGAGCATACGATTTACGATGGGCGGAGAGGCGAAGTTGTGCATGTCGATTTCACCGCGCCGTTCTCGGCGGATCTGCGGGCAGGCCTGCTCGATGCGGCCGGCAGGGCCGGCGTGGATTGCTACGACGGCGGTGTCTATGCGACGACCCAGGGGCCGCGTCTTGAAACCGCGGCAGAGATCGATCGCCTCGAGCGCGACGGCGCCGACTACGTGGGAATGACCGCCATGCCCGAGGCCGTGATCGCCCGGGAGGTCGGTATCGACTACGCGTGTATCGCGATGATTGTGAATCGTGCAGCGGGCCGGGGCGACGTGCCTATCCACGACGATGTCGAGGCCAGCACCACGGCTGCGAGAAATGCGACAACGTCGATACTCGAGGCATTCTTCGGCACTGTATGATGCCCACACGATGAAACCCGTTAAGCGCAATATTCTCGAGCAGGTCCTGGCCAGTACGACGGAGCCGGTACTCATTGTCAGCGTGGACCAGGCGGATTGGCCCGTGACCTTTGCCAATACGGCCTTCGCCCCGATTGGTGGAGGCGATGTGACCGGTAAGCCCTTTGCCGATGTGATTGAGGAGATTGCAGGGCGGGAACTGGCGCTCGAGGTCAGCGAATCGGTACGCTCGGGCCAGGAGACGAGCTTCCCGGTCGAATCGGGCAGTCGTGAGTACCTGCTGGTTCTCAGACCTTTGCTGTCAGAGGGTGATGACAGGGCGCGCAACTATGCGGCGTACTGGCGCGGCAGTTCAGGTTCGAGTACGGCCGGCAGTGCCGAGATGCACCATGCCCTGCTCAAGGCGAAGCGCAGGAATCGGGATCTCTCGCGTGACGATCCGGTGACGGGCCTCCTCAATGGCCGTGCATTTCGCGACGTGTTTGAGCATGACTGGGCCGTCGCAGCGCGCGACAAGGGCCGCCTGTCACTGGTCGTCTTTACGCTCAAGGAATTTGACGCGTACGTCGAGGTATTCGGGCGCCACGCGTCGGATTCGTGCCTGCGACGCGTCGGTAGTGCGATCCGTCGTTGCCTGCGGCGCGCTAGCGACGTTGTCGCCCGGCCAAACGGTGCATGCTTCGTTGCGCTGTCACATGCCTCGGATGAGGATGGCGTGCGCGAATTCGCAGCCCGCATCTCGACGTCTGTGCGCGAACTCGGACTGCATCATCCGCGTTCGAGTTCTTCGAAATTCGTCACGGTGGATTTCGAAGTTGCCGTTGCCGATACAGCGGACAAGGACCGAACGGCAGCGGAGTTTCTCGATTCTCTACTCGGAACCGTAGCCGAGTAGGTCGATCTCGCCGCGCTTTCCCACCTCATCCTCAACGCGCGTGACCTTTGCGAGAACCCCGAACTTGGGATGATCGTAGTAGCGGAGTTCGCCATTCCTGAGAATGCGGTCCTCCTGGATTCGGTAGTACGTGGACGCTTGTGCGTTCACTTCGTCCAGCAATTCACCGACGGTACGGACGTCGCCAAGACGCGCCTGTTCCTCCACATTGAATACCTTGCTCTTGGGCGCTTCGAGCGCCAGGTCGACAACAAGGTGGAGAAAGCGATTGAGGTACAGCGTCAGTTCACCTTCCAGGCCTGGCGGTGGTGGCGCAAACCGGGCCAGCGGAATGGCTGCAGTCTGCTCCTCGGGCCGGGTGACCTGCGTCCAGCCAAAGTGCATGACGGGATCGTAAACATCGAGCCGTCTCATGCGGTCCCGGATCCCCACAAGCTGGAAATCGGCGTTGTCGAGCATGACGAGCTCCGGATCGGGCAGAGGTTTGCGTACATCCGCCACTACAGGCGGTTGTTCCGTGAGCGATAGCGCCCCGGTTTCCGGCTCATCGCGAGGGAATATTTCGCTGCCGGTCATGTCTTCCTGGGCATACCGAAAAACGAGCACCTCCACCGTGTAACGGCGGATCTCCGGCTCGTCCGCTTCCATGTCTACGTCGCCCAGGAATTCCTGGGCCATCGCCGGCAGGAACATCGCCAGCGATAACAGGCTGATTGTCAACTTACGCATCACTTCCCTCTTTGACCATGAGACGGGCCAACAGGTTCTCGATTGTAGCGAATCGCGTCTCGAGATCGCCCAGGTCGTCTTTTATCCGTAGCCGGTGCGAACCCTGCAAGCGGTATCGCCGGCTCTCATTTTGCACTAATTGGATGAGTGCGACAGGGTCAATGCGGCTGTCCTGGCCGAAAACGAGGTAGCCACCGCCATCCGCGGCGTCGATTTTCTCTATGCCCGCGCGGCTTGCCAGTTTCTTGATGGCAGCGATCCTCATGAGATTTTTCGCACCGTCCGGAAGCAGGCCGAAGCGATCGATCAGCTCGACCTGCAGCTCACGGAGCTCCGCGGCGGTCTCCGCGGCCGAAATACGCTTGTAGAGTATGAGCCTCAGGTGGACGTCGGGCACGTAGTCGTCCGGCAGCAGTGCCGGAACGTGCAGATTGATCTCCACGCCCGCATGCAGCGGTGCCTCGAGATCCGGCTCGTTTCCGGCCCGCAGAGACTCGACTGCCCGGCCGAGGAGTTCCGTGTACAGCGAGAAGCCGATTTCCTGTATCTGTCCGCTCTGGGTATCGCCCAGGAGTTCGCCTGCACCGCGAATCTCGAGATCGTGCGTGGCGAGCGTGAATCCGGAGCCGAGGTCTTCCAGGGAGTCGATGGCCTCCAGTCGCTTGATGGCGTCGGCTGTCATCGCAGCCTTCGGCGGTGCGACCAGGTAGGCGTATGCGCGGTGGTGCGAACGGCCGACGCGACCGCGGAGCTGATGGAGCTGCGCGAGGCCGAAGCGGTCGGCGCGATTGATGATGATCGTGTTGGCTGTCGGCACATCGATACCGCTTTCTACAATCGTCGTACAGAGCAGGACGTTGAAGCGCCGGTGATAGAAATCGAGCATAACCTGTTCGAGTTCGCGCTCGGGCATCTGGCCATGGCCGATCCGGATATTTGCCTCGGGCACGAGTTTCCTGAGCTGTTGTTCAACGCGGCCGATATCCTCGACGCGGTTGTGGATGAAGTAAACCTGTCCGCCGCGCTTTATCTCGCGCAGGCAGGCCTCGCGAATGAGGACATCGTTCCACTCGGACACGAACGTCTTGACGGAGAGACGTTCGGCAGGCGGCGTTGTGATCAGCGACATTTCCCGCAGTCCGCCGAGGGCCATATTGAGCGTCCTTGGAATGGGCGTTGCCGTCAGGGTCAGGACGTCGATCTCACTGCGCAAAGCCTTGATGGTTTCCTTGTGCCGAACGCCAAAGCGGTGCTCCTCGTCGATGATGACGAGTCCAACATCATGAAAGTCCCGGGTGTGCTGCAGCAGCCGATGCGTGCCGATGACGACATCGACGGCGCCGGACTGCAGGCCCGCGACGATGTCCTTGACCTCCTTGGCCGACTGGAAGCGGGACAACACTTCGACACGGACCGGCCAATCGGCAAAGCGATCGCGGAAATTCTGGCCATGCTGCTGGGCCAGCAGCGTCGTCGGCACGAGCACGGCGACCTGCTTGCCACCGTGGACCGCGGCAAATGTTGCGCGCAGCGCGACCTCGGTCTTGCCGAAGCCCACGTCACCGCAGACCACACGATCCATAGGCTGGTCACTCGCAAGGTCTTCGAGCACATCGTCGATGGTGTGTGCCTGGTCCTCGGTGAGTTCGAACGGAAATCCCGATTCGAATGCCCGGTAGTCGGCTTCCGGCCAGCGGAAACGATGTCCGGGGCGTGCGGCGCGCCGTGCGTAGACATCGAGCAGCTCCGCGGCAACGTCTCGAATCTTCCTGATTGCGCGACGCTTGGCCCTGGCCCACTGGTCACTGCCCAGGCGATGCAGCGGGGCATGATCCGGCGAGGCGCCCGTGTAGCGGGATATCAGGTCCAGCGCATGTACGGGAACATACAGCTTGTCGCCGTCGGCGTACTCAAGATGCAGGAACTCCGCGGTAATTCCGCCTGCTTCAAGCGTGGCCAGCCCTAGGTAGCGGCCGACGCCGTATTCCTCGTGCACGACCGGCGACCCGGGCACGAGGTCATTGAGCTGCCGGATGATCGTCTCGGGATCGCGGTCACTCTTGCGCCGTCGCCTGCGCGCATGCGTGCGCTCGCCGAACAGCTGTTGCTCGCTGATGACCGCGGTATTCGCCGCCGGCAACAACACCCCGTTGTCGACCGGGGACACCGCGATACCGATGCGGTGTGCGTCGTCCCTGAAGCCTTTCCAGGAAGCGCTTCGAGCGAGGTCGAGTCCACGCCCCGAGAGCATTTCGAGCAGTTGTTCGCGACGGCCGGGCGAATCGGTCGTGAACAGGACGCGGCCGTCGAAATCGCGGAGGAATTGCATGAGTGACGCGGCCGCATCCTCGTAACGTGCCTCGATTTTCATGGCGGGTGGCAGTCGCGTATCGAAATTCACGCTGCCGCGCGTTTCCGCGATCGACTGCGCCGCGTAGTGGATTCTCGAGAATGCGGCCAGGCTGGCGGGGATCGCCGCCGGCGAAATGAACGTTTCCTCGACAGAGAGGATAGGACGCTCGTGATCGAGACTGCAGAGCTCGTAGCGTTCCCGCGCCTCGACCCAGAACTGTTCGAGGAGCGAATCGAGGCCGGCCGGAGCCAGTACGATGCAGTCTGCTGGCAGAAAATCGGGCAGCGACGCCGTCGTCTCGAAAAAGAGGGGCAGGTAGTACTCGATCCCGCCATGCGCGATGCCGTCGGATATTTCGCGGTAGACGCGAGACTTGCCGGGCTGTCCCTCGAAGCGCTCCCGGTAGCGATCGCGAAAACGCCGCACCGCATCGGCGTCGAGCGGCACCTCTCGCGCGGGGAGAATGTCGACGGCCTCGATGCGGTCGCCGGACAACTGGGTATCGGTGGCGAAATAGCGCAGTGATTCTATGTCGTCGTCGAAAAAATCAATGCGTACCGGTTTGTCCGCGCCCATCGGGAAGATATCGATCAGGGAACCGCGAACGGCGAATTCACCGTGTTCCGATACCTGCGGTACGCGCAGGTAGCCCGAATCCACGAGCGACTCCGTGAACGACGTGCGTGGCAGTGCCTGTCCCTCTTGCAGCGACAGGGACCGGACCGAGACGTAGTCGATCGGCGGCAGGCGCTGTTGCAGGACGGTCGCCGCGGCGACGACAATGCCGCGTTGCATGGACGGCAACCCCGAGAGAACCCGCAGGCGCTGCGAGATGATGTCCTGGTGCGGCGAGAAGCTGTCCCATGGCAGGGTCTCCCACTCGACGAAATGTTCAACCGGAACATCGTCACCGGCGAAGAACCGTATGTCGGTTTCGAGCTGGTCGGCGTGGCGGGGGTCCTCCGCCAGTACCAGGATGGGCCTGTCCACCCACTGGGCCAGTTCGGCAACCGCAAGTGCCAGGCTGGCGCCGGGCAGTCTGCCCCAGGCAAGCTCGCCACCGGGCGCGGGCAGACTGGGTTGGCTTGACAGGAGCAGGGGAGTGGTCACGGCTTCGCTCAGCGAGTCTTGCGAAAAAACGGGCCGCGATTATTACACTACGGGCAAAAAAAAGCCCGGGCCGTTGCCGGCCCGGGCTCGTCGTGATTCGGTTCCCTAGGCTTAGCGCTTCAGGACGGCGTGGATTACCTTGTCATGTTCGAAGAACACGACGAAATCGGTGTATTCCCAACGCGTGATCGGGGGCTCGCCTACCGGGGCCTTGATCGAGGCGGGGCTACCATACTTCGATTGCACGCTGGCTTGCGTCATGCCGCGGGTCGGGCGCCCGTCACCGGACATAGCCGCCGCACCATCCATCTTGAGCGTCTCGGCACTCGCAGTGCCCATTGCTGCAAACAGCAAGGCGATCAGAGCAATTGTACGCATTCTGGCCATGTTCCTTCTCCAGTTACAGGTCTGGCGACTATAGCATCGCAACGCGGGATGAGACATGCGAACTGTGTCACAATGCGGCCCAATGTTGAATCCTGTCGAACTTTTTGTCGGGCTGCGCTACCTCAGGGCCAAACGCCGCACCCGGTTCGTGTCCTTCATCACCCTGATCTCCCTCCTCGGCATCGCCCTTGGAGTGGCGTCGCTGATCGTCATCATGTCGGTCATGAACGGCTTTGAAGGGGAGCTCAGGAGCCGGTTGCTCAGCATGTCGGCGCACGGCACCGTGAGCGGCGCCGACGGCCCTGTCCGCGAATGGCGTGAGCTCATCGACGAAGTCGGGGCCGCAGACGGTGTCGCGGCCGCCGCGCCGTTCGTGCAGATTGAAGGCATGATCCAGTCGGGCAGCGATCTCGTCGGTGTCATGGTGCATGGCGTCCATCCGGACTGGGAGGGCGCGCTGTCGAGCGATCTGATCAACATGATCGAGGGCAGCCTCGACGCGCTTGAACCGGGCGGGCGCGGCATCATTCTCGGCCGCATCCTGGCGTACCGCCTGAACGCGAGAATAGGCGATGGTGTCGTACTTCTCGTGCCACGGCCGGTAGGGGACGGGACGCTGGAACCGGTGTTGGAACGCTTCGTGCTGCGTGGCGTATTCGAGGTAGGCCTGGCCGATCACGACGGCGTTCTCGCGCTGGTGCATTCGAGTGACGCCGCACGCATACTCAATATCGGCGACGCCGTGAGTGCCGTGCGTTTTCGTGCGCACGATGTC
>JAOUNK010000127.1 GCA_029881015.1 Gammaproteobacteria bacterium
CGTGCACGAGGTCTACCTCATCGAACGTGGATCCGGCCTGGTTCGCGTCGGGGACGAGGCGCCGCGGGAGGTCACGCCCGGCGCCACCGTAAGCATCCCGAAACACGTCCCGCAATGCATCACCAACACGGGCCGCGAGGACCTCGTGTTCACCTGTGTCTGCACCCCGAAATTTTCGCAGGATTGCTACACCTCACTCGAATAACGGCGCTATACTGCGCAAACGCTGAATCAGGAGACAAGTAAATGTGTGGCTCAAACACAACAAATCACAAGAACTCCACTTCTCGACTGGCGCTCGGCGGCGCCATCGCACTGAGCTTCTCCGGCCTGTTTGCGATGCCTGCGGCCGCCCAGATGGAAGGGGTGCTGGAAGAGATCATCGTCACGGCACAGAAACGCGAGCAGAGCCTCGAAGACGTCCCGGCATCGGTGTCCGCCATTTCGGGTGATTCCGTCAACGACTACCTCGGCTCGGCCGAAAACATCCGGGCACTGGCCGGCCGCGTGCCCAGCCTGCAGATCGAGTCATCGAACGGTCGCACACAGCCGCGCTTTTATATTCGTGGCCTCGGCAATATCGACTTCGACAACAATGCCAACCAGCCCGTCGCAATGGTGTTTGACGATGTCGCCCTCGAAAACAACGTCCTGCGCAGCCTCCCGCTGTATGACATTCAGCGCGTCGAGGTCCTCAAAGGTCCGCAGGGTTCGCTGTTCGGGCGCAATACCAACGCCGGTCTCGTCAAGATCGACTCGGTGAAGCCCAGTTTCGAATACGGTGGCTACGCCGCCGTGTCGTACGGCGATCGCAATACCGTTGGTCTCGAATTGGCGGTCGGCGGTGCCCTGAGCGAAACGGTTGCCGTGCGCGTCGCGGGCAAGCACCAGAGTCGCGACAACTGGATCGACAACCTCGCGGCCGGTACTCCGGGCGATGATTTCGGCCAGTTTGACGAAACCGCCCTGCGCGCCCTGGTTTTATGGCAGCCGAGCGACAAGTTCAGCGGCCTGTTCAAGATACACGGCTTCAACCAGGACGGGACGCATCCGCAGATCTTCTACGCGAATGCCATCCAGGTTGGCACCTCCGGACTGCGTGACGGCTTCGACATCGAAAAAGCCAACCACGACGGTTTTTCGACGATGGACCTGCAACACAAGGGCGCGTCGGCGAATCTCACGTGGGATTTCGGCGATTCGACAGTCACCTCCATCACAGCGTACGACTCGGTGGAGAACTTCCAGGCGGCTGACGTTGACGGCGGCCTGCTGTCGTTCGACCCCGCCGACATCGGCACCCTCGGACGCCAGGTGTTCTTTAACGTCACAACGGGCGACGGTCTCGACGATCACCGGCAGATCACGCAGGAATTCCGCGTCGCCACCACGAAGGACGGCTTCTTCACGCAGGTCGGTGTGTTCTATTTCGACGAAGACATCGACGTCCTGTCGCGTGACTATGAGCTCGACTACTCGGATATCGTGAGGCAGAAGACGAAGTCCTTTGCCGTATTCGGCCAGGTGGACTACTCGCTGACCGACGAAATCAACCTGATCATCGGCGGCCGCTGGACAAACGACGACAAGAACCTCGAAGTCCTGCCCGGGATGAACTCACCGTCGCCGGCCGACACGATCGATATCAGCGATGACTACTTCAACTGGGATGTGGCGATCAATTTCCAGCTGCACGAAGACTGGAGCTGGTACGGTCGCGTTGCCAATGCATCTCGCGGACCTGTAACGCTGGGCCGCTTCGGCTTCACGAGTTCGGCAGACACGGAAACCAGCACCGCGTTTGAAATCGGCTTCAAGAGCACGCTGCTCGACGGCCGTGCCCGCTGGAGCGCTGCTGCGTACTCCTTCCAGAACGACGATCATCAGCTCACTGCTACCGGCGGTGCGGGCAACGTCAACCAGTTGCTCAACGCTCACCACGTGAATGGCCTGGGTATCGAGACAGATCTCGAGATCCTGTTGTCCGACAACTTCCGTCTGATCGCGAACGCAAGCTACAACGATACGGAAATTGACGACCCTGAACTGCGCGACGATCTGTGCGGCTCGAACCCGACCTGCACGGGCCTCGACCCGGTCGTCGGCAGCCGCGTCGGACCGTTCGGCCCGGTCACGGAAGTCTCGATCGACGGCAACCCGCTGCCACGTACGCCGAACTGGATCGCCAATTTGATCCTGCAGTACGACATGCCGATGGCTTCCGGTGCAACCATGTACGTCAACACCGACTGGAACTACCGCGGTGAGTCGAACATCTTCCTGCACCGGTCTGTCGAGTTTGTTGCCGAGAAACGGACGCTCGGTGGCGTGCGCATCGGTTACCGCGGTGCCAGCGGCAACTGGGACCTGGCGCTCGTCGGCCGCAACATCACCAACGAGATCGTTGTTGACGGCGCACTTAACTTCCTCAACCTGACCGCGTTCGTTAACGAGCCCAGGTATTGGGGCGGCGAATTCCGTTACGACTTCGGCAACTGATTCGCCCGTTAGTACTATTGCTGGCGCTGGCCGGCTGCTCCAACGCGGAGCAGCCGGCCAGCCTTGCCTTTGAGGCAGCCGGCCAGCTCGAAGACAGCGATATTCGCGAGGCGAGCGGTCTCGCCCGGTCCCAGCGCCAGCCCGGCGCACTCTGGACGATCAATGACTCCGGCTCGAAAGAAATTCTCTACGCCATCGACGAGCGCGGCGCGAGTCTCGGCCGAACCGAACTAAAGAAATCGAAGAACAGGGACTGGGAAGACCTCGCGTCGTTTACGCTGGACGGTGACCCCTACCTCATGGTCGCCGACATCGGCGACAACGACGCGCAGCACAAGTCCCGCAAGCTCTATTTCCTCAAGGAACCCAAAGCTGGCAAGCAGGACACGACGGTCGACTGGGTCGTCACGTTCGAATACCCGAACGGCCCGCGCGACGCCGAGTCGGCAGCGATCGACATCGAAAACGAGCGCGTCCTGATCCTCAGCAAGCGCGACATTCCGCCGTCTCTCTACGAGGTGCCGCTACGCACGGAGGATGGCGACAAGGTCACGGCGAAATGGCTGGGCACGGTGAACGGGCTGCCCAGACCCAGCCGCCAGGACGTCGAGTTCGCCCCGAAAACCAAGGACTGGCATTGGCAGCCGTCAGGCATGGATATCTCCGCGGACAACGCGGCTGCCGTGATCCTCACCTACCGCGCTGTCTATTATTTCCTGCGCCGCCCCGGACAGGACTGGTTTGACGCGCTCAACACGCAGCCGATTCGCGTCGGCCTCGGTAATTTCCGCAATGCCGAGGCTGTCGCGTTTGCGGACGACAAGCGCACGGTCATTGTCACGGGCGAAAACCGGAACTCCCTGCTGTTGCGCGTGGATCTCGGCATCGCGCCTGAACCGGCCGCTGCCAGCAATGCCGTTACCGTGATGTCGTTCAACGTGCAGAACCTGTTCGACAATGTCGATGACCCCGGCAAGGACGACAAAGCCTATCTCCCGCTTGCGGCAAAGCAGAATGACGCTCATGTTGCAGCGTGTGGTGAAATCGAGGTCGAGAGCTGGCGCAACGAATGCCTGTATCTCGACTGGAGCGACGACGCGTTGCGTTTCAAGCTGGAAGTGCTCGCCGAAACGATTCGGCAGGTCAACGATGGGCGCGGTGCCGACGTAATCGCTCTCCAGGAAGTGGAAAACACCGCCGTGCTTGAGCGGCTTCGTAGCGAATTCCTGGCCGACCTCGGCTACCTGCCGGCCATCCTGATCGAGGGCACGGACACCAGGGGCATCGACGTCGCGTTCCTGTCGAAATTGCCGCTGCAGGGTGAACCCAGGCTGCACCCGCTGCAGATTCCCGCGTTTGCGGACCGCCAGGGCGATACGCGCGGTGTGTTGCAGGCCGATTTCACCATGCCGGACGGCTCTGTGCTCACGGGCTTCAGCGTACACTTCCCGGCCCCGTTCCACCCGACCGCGATGCGCGAGGCCGCTTACGAGCACCTCAATACGCTTCGTGCGGCACTGCCCGATAACCATCATGCGTTCGCCGCCGGCGACTTCAATACGACGACTGAGGAAGACGGCCGCGAGCAACTGCTCGATCGCTTCGCCCGGCCCAACTGGACGCTGGCCCACGATGTGGGCTGCGAGGGCTGCGACGGCAGCTATTTCTACAGCCGTGACGGCACCTGGTCGTTCCTCGACATGATCCTGTTCTCGGCGGGTCGTGGCGAAAACACCACAGCCCGGATTCGCGCTGATTCGGTCGAAATTGCGAACCAATACCCGGCCCAGGTGTCCGCGGCGGGGACGCCGGAGCGCTTTAGAAGTGCGGCGCGCACGGGTGTGTCCGACCACTGGCCGATTGTTGCAACCGTCGAACTGACAGAAAAACAATAGCTTGTACCCCCTTCATGACCTGGATTCTGTCGGTGTTTGGCGAACGCCGCCACAAGCCTCGGATCAATACGTAGAAACACCTCCAAGCCCTTATTGCGCAAGAATTTTCGCTACGCTAGATTAGTCTCACTATGTCAAGAAATTGCCCGGTTTCTCACCTTCGGTGTCGTTTTCCGGGTAACAAATAAGCGAGCGAAATCTGGTCGTCATACAGGCACCAAATAGTTTTCGCACTTTTCTAAAACGGGGATTCAATAATGACAGACAAATCTCGATTTTCCGGATCGACCCTCGCGACAGTTAGGCAGTTAGTCGTCGCAGCGTGCACTGCGATCATGCTGCTTTCAGTGCCTGTTGCAGGAAACGCACAAGAGACAACGGCGTCTATACGCGGCAAGGTTCTCGATTCATCGAGCAGTCCAATCGGTAACGCAAGCGTTGTGGTCGAAGATCTGCGTAACGGTGTCACGCGTTCGTATTCGACCAACGATTCCGGATTGTTTCTGGCAACCCGACTCCTGCCCGGCGGCCCTTACCGTGTGACGGTCAACGGCGCCAAATCGGTTGAGGTTCCCTCCATCAGCGTCGGCGACATCTACAACCTGACAATGAATCTCCAAACGGAACAGGCAATTGAGGAGATCATTACTATCGGCACGACGGCTGATCTTGTTGACGTGGCGGCAGGGCCCTCGGCGACGTTCAACATTGCTGACCTCGAGAATTCGGTCTCGTTTAGCCGCGACATTTCTGATGTGTACGGTATTGATCCCCGTTTGATGATCGACAACGACGAGGACGGTTTCGGTGTCAACTGCGCAGGCAAACACCCACGCTTCAACAACATTACGCTGGATGGTGTTAGCACGTCCGACCGTTTCGGATTGAACGAGAACGGTTACTCTACGGCTGTCGGCATGCCGTTTCCCTACGACGCGATCGAGCAGATTGCTGTGGAACTGGCTCCCTTCGACGTCACCTATGGCGGCTTCTCTGCCTGTAACATTAACGCCGTCACGAAATCCGGTACCAACGAATGGGAAGCCAAAGCCTTTTACGAATTCTCGGACAATGACTTACGTGGTACCAAGGTTCCTGACGATCCCGGTGATTTCTCTCGACCTTCGTATGACAAGACGTACTACGGATTCGACGTCGGCGGCCCGATCATTCAGGATAGGCTGTTCGTCTTCGCCGCCTATGAAAAGTCCGAGGAACCCCGTTTTCTTGCACGAGGGTATTCGGGCTCCGGTAACGGTGAAGAAAAGTCATGGTTGAGCCAGGCCGACTTCGACAGAATTGCAAACATTGCTCAATCGGTTTACGGCTACGATGCCGGTGGTCTGCCCATGGATGGCGTACAGGACGCTGAGAAATACATCGTACGCCTCGACTACAATATCAGCGACGCCCACAACGCGGCGTTCATCTACAGCTATTTCGATGGCATTCAGTCCCGTGACTCGGATGGCTCGGGCAACCGCTTCGAGTACGCAAATCATGCGTATGACAAGGGCTCCGAGGCTGAAACCTACACGTTGAAGCTTGCGTCACAATGGAGTGACGCTTTCTCGACTGAGCTGTTCTATAGCCAGACCGAAATGAACGACTCACAGGTAACCGTAGGCGATCAATTCTTCGGCGAAATGCAGGTCTCGATTGGCGGCAATACGGTCTATCTCGGGGCCGACGATTCCCGGCAAGCAAACAGCCTGTCAACCGATTCCGAATACCTGAAGATTGCTGCCAATTACCTCGTTAACGATCACGTCATTACGGCAGGATACGACAGGGAAACGCTCGACATTTTCAACATCTTCGTGCAACACGCAAGGGGTGGTGAATACCGTTATTTTGATGCTTCAGGCGGAAACGATCCAGCGTGCGCGGCACTCACGGCACAAGAGCGTTTCGATGGCGTAAACGGATGTCGCCCTTCTGGCATCGACCGTTTCGAACTTGGCCGCGCAAACCGTGTGTACTACGGTAGCGGCGGTGGTTCCAATATTGCCACTGACGCGGCTGCAACCTTCAGCAATACGCTGAATAGTCTGTATATTCAAGACGAGATCTTCGTTGACCATCTCGATTTGACACTGGTTGCCGGGTTGCGCTATGAGTGGTTCGATAGCAGTGATCGCCCTGTCTTCAATCAGAATTTCTTTGATGCGACGGGGATACGCAACGACACGAATATCGACGGTCTGGATCTTCTGATGCCAAGGGTCGGTTTTACCTGGGGTGCTCGTGATGACCTGACAGTGCGCGGCGGCGTCGGCCTCTATTCGGGAGGAAATCCGAACGTCTGGATCTCGAATGCCTGGAGCAACGATGGCCTGACGAACGCACAGTTCGAGCGACGCGACTGCACCTCTTCATCGCGGCCTAACTTCAGCGACGAAACAGGTGTCTGTTCGTGGACGGTACTTCCCGGCTTGGCAGATTCAGTCACGTTATCGGGCACGGGTCGCCCGGGATACGACATTCCCCAGGCCATGGTTGACGACGTGCTCGGCGTCTCGCCCACGGCAGCCAATGACTCATTCCTGGTGTTGATCGATCCCAACTACAAGCAACCTCACGAGTGGAAAATTGCTTTGGGCGCTACCTACGATTTGCCCTGGTACGACATCACACTGGATGTGGATTATCTGCATTCGCGGGCCAAAGATTCGGCGTACTACGTCGACTCGGCTGAGGAAATTGTCGGCACAACCCTGGCGGGCACTCCAATTTATGCCTACATACCGGGCTTGCAAGACAACTACATGCTGACGAACTCCAGTGAAACAGCGATTGCCAACTCGTTTTCGTTTGTGCTGCGCAAGCAATTCGACTTCGGCCTGGACGTCCTGTTCGGTTACGCCTTCACAGAAGCTGAAGATGTCAGTCCAATGACATCGGCGACAGCCGGATCCAACTTTGACAATACGGCCTTGCTGGACGTCAACAATCCGTCCGCCGGAAATTCGAACTGGGTCGTGCCCAATCGTTTGACGCTGCGCCTTGATTACGAGAATAACTTCTTCGGTGACAGCTCGACGCGCTTTACCCTGTCCGGCTATGCCAACGAAGGTCAGCCACAGAGCTTCGCCATGCAAGGCACGGCGTTGGAAGGAGACGGCTTCTTCGGTCGGCATCTGCTGTACATTCCAAATGGGCCAAACGATCCAAACGTGGTCTACGGACCGAATTTCGATCAGAGCGCGTTTTTCGATTGGATAAGCCGCAATGGTCTTTCGCCTGGCTTCACCGAGCGCAATGGTTACAATGCCGATTGGAGCACACGCTTCGACCTGCGCATCAGCCAAGAAATCCCGTTGGGAGACAAGCTGAATGGCCGCGTATACCTCAAAGTCTACAACATTGGCAATCTGTTGAACGACGACTGGGGCAAGATCACTGATGCGGAATTCTTTACGCCGGTAATCATTTCCAGCGCATCAGCCAGTGACGGTGGCCCATTCGTGTACAACAGTTTCAGCGATTCGCCGTTACAGGATACCGTGGACGAACGCAGTCTTTGGGAAGCCCGCTTAGGCATCGACATCAAGTTCGGTCAATAAACGACGCTTCTACCAGCAACGAGAAGGGCGGCCATCTGGCCGCCCTTTTTTATGGTGCCAGTCACCTTATACCCGGTATAAGGTGACTGGCACCTAATTAAAGCAGGGCTCTTTGGGCTCGCGCAGCGAGTGGTAGCGGCGGTTCTCCCGGGTGACCGGTTCACCGACTTTCTGGCCCTGGCCCTGGGCGCGAAAAATCGCGTCGAGGACGAGGTACTTGAGCTCCGAACCGGGACGGGAGGCAAAGCGATCCTTGGGTATCTGATACCCATCGCCGCCGCCGTAGAGAAAATCGGGGACCACGAGAACGTATTCCCTGTCGGCTTCTATCTCCTGCCAGCCGTCAGCCGTCGGCACCTGCAGGCTCACGATACGATCGAATTCCCGGCGACTGCGATCCACGCAGACACGAAAGCCGGAGACCTGGGGAAAGTAGCCCTGGGATTGGGGGCCGCCCCTGTAACCCGCTTCCATGATGGTCTTGAACTCGGCGCCCGTTACCGTCGTGTAGCGGAGAAAAGAGCTGAAACCGAACGTCCGGCCAATGTCTTCAAACCGGATGTCGTCTTCGATGTAGTCGTCGATACGCAGGGTGCCGCTGTTGACAAATGCGAGATCGGCTGGCGGGTTGCCGAACGCAACACGCATCTGGTCGGTAACGAAATTGCCCCAGCTCGTCTCGCTGCTGCGAATGGTCTCTTCGGTGGCATCCATGCGGTGTGCCGCCGTGCCGATACGCGCCTCGAGGAACGGGAACTTCTCCAGCAACTGCCCGCGCCACTTGCCGACCAGGACTTCGTAGTCCGGATCGAACGCGACCGACTCGTCCAGGACGATGCGGCGCTCGTTGACGA
>JAOUNK010000128.1 GCA_029881015.1 Gammaproteobacteria bacterium
TGTGGGCATTCTTCTGGGCGGTCGGCAGCGGCCAGTTCGACGACCTCGATACGCCAGCCGTCCGCGTCATCATGGACGATGACTCGAAACCGGATGAGGAGGACACGCCATGACCGAATTGCTGCCCGTATTGACGACCGCCTTCGTCACGGGCTTTCTCGGCAGCGCGCATTGCTTCGGCATGTGCGGCGGAATTTCCGGGTTGTTTGCAGTCAACGTGAACGTCGCGGCGATGAAGACCCAGTTCCCGAAGGCCATCGCCTACAACGTCGGCCGCATACTGAGCTACGCAATTCTCGGCGCGGCCGTGGCCGTCATTGGCAAGACGCTTGTCTCGGGCATACCCGACATTGCGGCGCCGGTCCGTTTCGCGAGTGGCGCCCTGATCATCCTCGTGGGCCTGCAGCTCGCATTCGGCTGGCGCATTCTTATGCCGCTGGAAACTGCCGGGGCGAAGATCTGGCGCAGGATCGCACCGGCGGCCAAGGGCCTCGTGCCCGTCGAGTCACTGGCACAGGCACTGGGACTCGGCCTGATCTGGGGCTGGCTGCCCTGTGGTCTGGTCTACAGCGTTCTCTTGCTCGCCGCGACGACGGCGGAGCCCGCGAGCGGCGGCCTCGTCATGATTGCATTCGGGCTGGGTACGATGCCGGCGATGCTCGCCACCGGCCTTGGCGCATCAAAGCTCGCGCAATTCATGAGTGGCAAGCGTCTCGGCGCCGGGCTTCTGATCGTCGCCCTGGGTCTTGCGACAATTGCGATGCCGGTCATGAAGTTCGCAAGCTCCGATGCACAAATGGACCACAGCCATCACGGCAACATGGCGCCGGGCGATAAAGATTAGGCAGCCCCCTCGTCCTCGAAGACGTCTTCGATCGACAGGCCGAAAAGCCGTGCGACTTTAAATGCCAGGGGCAGGCTCGGGTCGAACTTGCCTTTCTCGATCGCATTGACGGTCTGCCGCGAGACATCGAGCTCCTCGGCCAGTCGGGCCTGCGTCCAGTCACGTTCGGCGCGCAGTACCTTCAGGCGATTCTTCACTGGTATCTCCTGTGACCGACGATCATGCTCACGAGGAATGTCAGGGACATCAGCATGACAAGGTGAGAGATTTCGGGTTCGAGGGCAATGAGCCTGATATCTTCGAGCAGCTCGTAGCAGAGGCCGCAGACGAGCCCGACGGCCAGGTTTACGAGTACGCCAAGCGTGGTCGGCAGAGTCGCATAGTCCCACAGGAACCGGGGACCGAACGCCGCAACGGCCATGGTCGCTACCCAGGCGAAGGTCCAGTAGCCGAGACGCAGCGTGTTCCGCCGGTTGCTCATGGCCCAGTCGTCCGGGCCGGTCTTCAAATCGTTCATTTGTCTATATTCTTTGTCTAAAGGTAAAGTGTACTTGACTTTTCGAGTAGGCCTTAAGCCGCAGTATGTCAAGTCTAATTGACATTTTGACTTGTGTCTTTGTCTTATGCGGTGTGAGCCAGGCCTGGATCCACCGCAACGCCCTACTGCTTTTCGGCGTCCAGGCGCTGCTCGAGCCAGTCCAGTGCCTGCTCGGCGTAGAAGGTGCACGCGAGGCTGTTGACGAAAGGATTGCCTTCGCCGCGCCGCTCCAGCTTGTCGTACATACCGAAGAAAAACGGGTGCGGTGACAACAGGATGTCGCAATCGAGATCGGCGATCCTGCCGGCGCTTTCGATGATGCGATCGGCCGCGCCCGTAGCCGCGAACGAAAAACCCGCGGCAGATACAGCCGTCAGGCTATCGGCATAGACGACGTCCAGGCAGGTGTTCAGCGCGCAGGATTCCCAGGTCCAGGTCACACTGCCCAGTGTATGACCCGGTGTGTAAATGGCTCTCACGTTGACCGAACCGAATGCAACGAACTCGCCGTCACCGATAGCCGTGACATTTTTCACCGGGGGAAAGCTACCGTTGTCCGAGTTGGCGACAAACTGCGGATCGCCCGCGGCCAGCTGCCCGCTTTGCAGGACGGCCGCCCCCGCTTCACTCGAAAACACGTTCGCCCGCGTCAGTCTCTGCAACGCGGCGACACCGCCTGCATGATCGAAGTGGGGATGCGACACGAGAATCGCCTTGATAGCCAACGGATCGAAGCCGAGCGCACGAATGTTCGCGTCGATACGTGCCGCGGACTGAGGCAGGCCGCCGTCGATCAGGATCAGGCCGTCGTCGGTTTCGATCAGTATCGACGACAGGCCGTCAGTGCCGACGTACCAGGTGTTGCCATGGATTCGGAACGCTTCCTGCGGTTCGTTCCATTCATCGCAGCGCCCGCATTCGTAGCGGGCATCGGGTTGCAGTTCGCGCGGCCCGCACGCGGTCAGGAAGGCCAGGAATACAAGCGTTACGGTTGTTCTGTTCACAGGAATGCCCGATAAAAAAGTCGTAATGATGCAATGACCAGGAACGCGCCAAATGCCATGTTCAAGCGCCTGGCGGAGATACCGTGCGCGATTTTCGCACCCAGCGGCGCTGCAAGCACGGTCGCGGGCGCGATACAGGCGAATCCCAGCAGGCTCACGTAGCCCAGACTGCCCATGGGAATACGCGGGTCACTCCAGCCCGCCGCAATAAAGCCAAGCGTGCCCGGCAGGCTGATAACGAGCCCGAACAACGCGGCCGTGCCCACGGCGCGGTGAATCGGCTCATTGAACAGGGTGAGCGTCATCACGGAAAACGTGCCGCCGCCGATGCCCATCATGCTGGAGAAGCAACCGATCGACACCGGGATGACCGAAACCAGCGGTCCTCGCGGCACCACGGCCGTCAGGTTGCGGCTCTCCGGCAGAAACAGCATCTTCATCGCCACGAGGAACGCGAGGCTCGCGAACACGATGGCCAGCACATCGCTATGGACCTTCGAGGCGATCCACGCACCGAGCAATGCACCGGCAAGCACGAACAGTGCCCAGCGCCTGACGATGTCGACATCGACGGATTGTCGCCGATGGTGAGCTCGCGCCGATGAGATGGACGTCGGGATAATCGTCGCCAGGGAAGTACCGACAGCGACATGCATGCGAATCGCCGGGTCGACGCCGGCAAACCCGAGCGCAGTCTCCAGGACCGGCACGATGACGATGCCTCCGCCGATGCCGAACAGGCCCGCAAGCACGCCGGCGACGAGGCCCGTCGCGAGCATCGCAACACCGAGGATCAGCCACTGTTCCATGCTTGCGTGTCAGGCGCCGAGTCGTGTGGCGTGAAACCTGAGGTGTTCCTCGATAAACGTCGAAATGAAGTAGTAGCCATGGTCGTAGCCGGCGTGGATACGAAGGTCCAGCGGCAGGCCACTCTCCTTGCAGGCCGCCTCGAGCAGCTCCGGTTTGAGTTGCTCTGCGAGAAACGGGTCATCCGCGCCCTGGTCGACGAGGATGCGATCATAGGCTGCCACCTCGCCCGAGCGCCGCGCAACCTCGGAGGCGTCGTAGTCCTGCCACGTCGATCGATCGTCGCCAAGGTAGTAGCCCAGCGCCTTCTGGCCCCACGGGCTGTGCAAGGTCGTGCAGATCGGCGCGAACGCCGAGAGGGACCTGAACATCTGCGGGTTACGCAGGCCGATCGTCAGCGCGCCGTGGCCGCCCATCGAATGGCCGGTCAGTCCGTGGCGCTCCGGGTCACCCGGAAAGGTATCGAACACCAGTGCCTGCAGCTCCCGCGTGATGTAGTCGTACATCTGGTAGTGCCTGGACCAGGGCTTCTCTGTCGCATTCAGATAGAACCCGGCCGCCAGCCCGAAATCGTAATCGCCGTCGGGATCGTCAGGGACGTTGTCGCCGCGCGGGCTGGTGTCCGGTGACACGAGCATCAGGCCGAGCTCTGCGGCGACGCGCTGTGCGCCGCTCTTCACCATGAAGTTCTCTTCGGTGCAGGTCAGTCCCGAGAGAAACGTCAGTACGGGCACCTTGCGGTCGGCTGCCTGTGGCGGCACGAAAACCGAAAACTGCATGTCGCAGTTGTTGACAGTAGAAGGGTGTCGATAGAAGCCGATGCGGCCGCCGAAACAGGACGTTTCGCTGAGTGTTTCGATAGTCATAGCAGCCAATTATGGCCGAGACGGGTCGAGCACACTAGCGCTTCTGGAAGATCAGCGTCGCGTTGGTTCCGCCAAAACCGAAGCTGTTGCTCATAACGGTCTTGATACCGGCGTTGTCGAGACGCTCTGTCACGAGCGGCGTGCCAACGGCCGCCTCATCGGTGTCTTCGACGTTGATCGACGGTGCGATGAAGTCATGCTCCAGCATCAGCAGGCAATGAATGGCTTCCTGCACACCGGTCGCCCCGAGCGAGTGCCCGCACATCGACTTGGTCGAGCCGAATTTCGGCATGTCGTCGCCAAACAGGACGCGCATGGCATCGATCTCCTGCACATCGCCGACGGGCGTGCTCGTGCCGTGCGTATTGATGTAGTCAATCGGTCCCTCGACAGTGGAACGTGCGAGTTCCATGCAGCGGACGGCGCCCTCGCCGGACGGTGCGACCATGTCGTAGCCATCCGAGTTGGCACCATAGCCAACCAGCTCGGCATAGATTTTCGCGCCGCGGGCCCGCGCGTGTTCGAGCTCCTCCACGACCACCATGCCGCCACCCGAGGAACTGACGAAGCCGTCGCGGCCCGCATCGTAGGGACGCGATGCCCGCGCCGGGTCATCGTTGTATTTTGTCGAGAGAGCACCCATCGCGTCGAACAGGGCCGTCAACGTCCAGTCTTCCTCCTCCCCGCCGCCGGCAAATACGACATCCTGTTTGCCGAGCGCAATCTGCTCCGCCGCCGCACCGATGCAATGCGCGCTGGTCGCGCATGCCGACGTTATCGAATAGTTGATGCCCTTGATCTTGAAAGGGGTCGCCAGGCATGCGGCCACGGTGCTGCTCATGGTCTTGGTGACAGCATAAGGACCGATCTTGCGCACGCCCTTCTCACGGAGCGTGTCGGCGGCTTTGACGATATTGGCGCTCGATGCACCACCCGAGCCTGCTATCAGGCCGGTACGCACATTGGATACGTCGGCTTCCTCGAGGCCTGAATCCGCAATGGCCTGTTGCATGGAGATGTAGGCATAGGCCGCCGCAGAGCCCATGAACCTCAGGATCTTGCGGTCGATATGTTCCTTGAGGTCGATATGGCAGCTGCCGGAGACCTGGCTCCGCAGGCCCATTTCCTTGAAAGTCTCGTTGGCAACGATGCCGGAGCGACCATTGCGCAATGAGTCGACGATCTCTTCTTTTGTATTACCGATGCACGAGACTGCACCCAGCCCCGTTATAACCGCACGTCGCATACCTGCCCCTAGAAGTTGTCAGTCGATGTAAACAGGCCGACGCGCAGATCTTCGGCCGCATAGATTTCGCGGCCATCGACGGACATGGTCCCGTCGGCTATTGCCATGTTCAGTTTGCGTGCGATGACGCGTTTGATGTCGATCTGGTAGGTCACCTTCCTGGCCGTCGGCAACACCTGCCCGGTGAACTTCACCTTGCCGACACCCAGTGCACGCCCCCGCCCCTGCAGGCCCTGCCAGACGAGATGAAAGCCGACGAGCTGCCACATGGCATCAAGACCCAGGCAGCCGGGCATGACCGGGTCGCCCTCGACGTGACACTCGAAGAACCAGAGGTCGGGATGGATATCGAGCTCGGCAACAATCTCGCCTTTCCCGTATTTGCCGCCCGCATCCGAGATGCGCGTGATACGGTCCAGCATGAGCATGTTGGGCTTCGGCAGCCGCCCGTTGGTCGGGCCGAACAGCTCCCCGTGACCGCTTGCGATCAGGTCGTCGAAATCGTATGAATTCTTCCGCTCAGGCAAGGCGGTGGCTGCGTCTGTAGTCGTCATCCGACCAATTTTACTCCTGGCCCGGATACCGGGGTTTTCAAATCGCGCCAATTCGGGGTCAGGATTTGTCGTAGTCGAGGAACACTTCGTCCGTCAGCGGCGTGCTCTGGCACGCGAGAACAAAGCCCTGCTCGACTTCCCAGGGCTCGAGGCCGTAGTTCACCGACATGTCCACTGCGCCGCTGCGGACGTAGGTTCTGCAGGTCGCACAGACCCCTCCCTTGCAGGAATACGGCAATTCGATGCCCTGCTCCAGGGCGGCATCCACGATCCTGCTGCCGTTGCGGGGCATGTCGAAGGACTTCGTGTGACCGTCCATGACCACGGTCACCCGCGTGGTGTCGCCGCTCTCGGCCAGGACCTCTGTAGCCGCTTTTGTGGCGCCCTTGCCCGGCGCGCCGAAGCGCTCGGCGTGCACGGCCTCGGCCGGCATCCCGAGTTCCTGCAGCGCGGCGGTCACGACATCGATCATGGAATCCGGACCGCAGACCCAGGCATCATCGACCTGCATCCCGCTGCAGAATCGCTCGTACAGCTCCGCGACCTTGGCGGCATCGATGCGACCGCCGGAGATGTCGAATTCCTGCTCCTCCTGGCTGAACACGAAATGCAGCTGCAGGCGCTCTGGAAAGCGATTCTTCAGTGCATAGAGGTCCTCGATAAACATCGTGGAGTCCTGCCTGCGATTGCCATAGAACAACGCGAATCGGCTGTCGGGCCCGGCGTTCAGGATCGAGGCCATAATCGACAGGATCGGCGTAATTCCGCTACCGGCCGCAAACGCAATGTGGGAGCGGCCGTCCCGGCGCGCGGGTTCCAGGTGAAAACGCCCGGTCGGCGGCATGACATCCAGCGTGTCGCCAACACGCAGTTCGTTGGCGGCGAACCCGGAGAATTGCCCGCCGGGCTGGATACGCACACCGATTTCCAGTGGCCAGCAACCTGCGGCCGAGCAAATGCTGTAGGTCCGTCGCAGGTGCCTGCCATCGCGTTCAATCTGGATCGGCAGATGCTGCCCGGGCAGGAAGGAGAATTCATCGCGCAATGCCTCGGGCACGTCGAGCGCGATGCGCACCGAGTCGCGGGTCTCGTTCGTCCTGGCAACGACTGTCAGCGGGTGAAACTGTTTCATAGGCACTTGAAGTATTCGAAAGGCTCGAGGCAGGCGAGACAGCGATACGACGCCTTGCATGCAGTGGAACCGAATTCGCTGATGACTTCGGTGTTGTCCGAGTTACATTGCGGACAGGCGACGGGCCGGTCGCGGCGCTCGGGCGGCGCAATGCCGTAGACGCGCAGTTTCCGGCGCCCCTCTTCGCTGATCCAGTCCGTGGTCCATGCCGGCGACAGGACTCTCCGGATCCTTACGTCGCTGACGCCCTGGTCTTCGAGTGCCGCAATGACGCTGGCCTCGATGGCCTCTGTCGCAGGACACCCGGAATAGGTCGGTGTCAGCGAGACGGTCACGCCGGCGCCGCAGTCGATATCGCGAACAATGCCAAGATCGGTAATGGTCAGCACCGGGATTTCCGGATCGGGTACCTGCGACAGCCACTCGAGGATCTGGTCGGGCTTGTAGACGGTCTCTACCACTCGGCCCCCGGGTATGCGCGTTGCAGGTACTGCATTTCGGCCAGCAGGAAACCGAAGTGCTCGGTATGCCTGCCCTGCTTGCCGCCACTCGCCATCCACTGCCCGGCAGGCAGGGCCAGCGTCGCTTTGGCAACGATCGCGGCAACGTTCTGCCGCCATTGAACTTCGATTGCGGAGAGATCCGGCCCGTCGAAGGCATCGAGCATTTCGGTGTCGAGCTCGTCGGCGACGAACATCTCCCCGGTGTATCGCCAGAGGTTGTCCAGTGACGCCTGCACCCGGGCGTGGCTCTCCTCGGTGCCATCTCCAAGGCGCACCAGCCATTGGCTGCTGTGCCGTACGTGGTACCGCACTTCCTTGATCGCGCGTGCGGCGATAGCGGCAATACCGGGGGCAGCGCAGCGTGTCAGTGCGTCGAGCAGCAACACGTACCAGGACTCGAACAGGACCGCGCGCACGGTTGAATCGCCGAAATGGCCGTTGGGCTGTTCGACCAGCAGCAGGTTGCGAAATTCGTGTTCCGGTCGCAGGAAGGCAAAATCGTCTTCCGTTCGTCCGGCGCCCTCGCACTCACCGGCATAGGTATAGAACATGCGCGCCTGTCCGAGGTAGTCGAGCGAGAAATTGGCGTTGGCCAGTTCCTCCTCCAGCTCCGGGCTCGCCGCGACCAGCTCGATCATGCGTTGCCCGAGCACCAGCGCGTTGTCGCCGAGGCGCGTCGCATAGGCCGCCAGGACGGCTTTACCGCTCACAGGTTTTCCACCTCGTCGGGAATTTCGTAGAACGTCGGGTGCCGGTAGATCTTGTCCTCGGCCGGCTCGAAAAAAGCCGCTGTCTCGGCCGGGTCCGATGCCACGATCTTGTCGGAACGGACGACCCAGATGCTGACGCCCTCGTTGCGGCGCGTGTACGTGTCTCGCGCATTGCTCAACGCCATCTCGTCGTCAGCCGCGTGCACGCTGCCTGCGTGCCGGTGACTCAACCCGGAGCGACTGCGGATGAAAACTTCGTACAAGGGCCATTCCTGTTTGCTCATGAGCCTTTCTCTTGTTCGGGGTCCGGGCTCTTATCGCAAGGGCTCTGACCCGCTTTCCGTCTATGCCGCTTGCGCGGCTTGCTTGTCCGCATAGGCGCGCGCGGCTTCGCGTACCCACGCGCCATCGTCCTGCGCCTTGCAGCGCTTCGCGAGACGTTGCTGATTGCACGGGCCATTGCCCGCGATGACATCGAAGAACTCCTGCCAGTCGATCTCGGAATGTTCGTAGTGCCCCGTGTCCTCGTTGAATCTCAGCTTCTCGTCGGGAACCGTCAGGCCCAGAAACTCCGCCTGCGGCACGGTGACGTCGA
>JAOUNK010000454.1 GCA_029881015.1 Gammaproteobacteria bacterium
GTAATAGCGGCCGTCATCGCGTGCTCGTCCCGGGAAGCGTGCCGCGACATCGGTCACCCGATCGAGGTGTATGTCGTGTACCACGATCAGGCGGTCGTCGCGCGTCGCGACAATATCCTGCTCGAGATAGTCCGCGCCCATGGCATAGGCCAGCGCCTTGGCCGGCAACGTGTGCTCGGGCAGGTGCCCGGACGCGCCGCGGTGCGCGATGACGACAGGCCTCATTCAATAGGCCCGTTCTCGTCGAATCCCGGGAAATCGAGAACCTCCCAGCGTGCGGTGTCTTCACCGCGTGCCTGGCGTTTCAGTGCATCGACCATCTCCCGATCGTTCCACTCGATATGCTCGGCGCAGCGCTCGATCAGTTCCGGCGGTGTCTCGTGCAGGCCGCCGAATGACCGGATCGTGATCATGCCGATATCGTTGGCCTCGGCAACGTCCATCATGAACCGGGTGAGGTCCTTGTTTTGCTCGAACGTCGTGGGTAGCACGAACATCGCTTCCGCCAGCTTTATCTGCCTGATCAGCTCGTCCTTGAGTTCCTGGGGCCCACCTGTGGTTGGCAGGTTCTCTGGCCGGCTGACATTGACGTAGTAGAAACGATCGACGCTTTCGAGGAACTCGAAGATGCGCAGATAGTCATCGCTCTCGTCAAAACAATGCGTCGCGAATACGCGGATCGGATTACTTTCAGACAAGAAAAACTCCTTTCACAGCAGGATTTGTCGCTAGTTTAGCCAATTCGGGCCGAAGCCGCCTGCACCTGTTCCCATAGTATGGGCGTTTCGGTATCGTAGCGGCGCATGCGGCTTCTTTTATACAACATTCGGTACGCGGTCGGTGGCGGTGCGAGCATGCGCATGCCCATTCCGGGTGCGGGCTATGTACTTGGGAACCAGGCCGTTCTCCCGGAGATTACGCGCTTCATCAAGTCCGTCGATCCCGATGTTGTCGGCCTCATCGAGGTCGATACCGGCTCGATTCGCAGCCGCAACGTCAACCAGGCGGAGAAGATCGCCGCCGACCTGAACATGAACACCTCCTACGAGACGAAGTACGGGGAGAAATCGTTCAACCAGATGCTGCCTATCGTTCGAAAACAGGGCAATGCCTTCATGGCGGCACCGCGTGTGCACGGTGAGCGTTTTCATTATTTCGACACCGGTATCAAGCGCCTGATCATCGAACTCGAGATGGACGACTTTGCCATTTTCCTCGTTCACCTTTCCCTGAAATACCGCCACCGGCACTTGCAGCTGCGACGCCTGTACGACCTGATCCAGAACACGAGTAAACCGGTCGTTGTCGCCGGCGATTTCAATACGTTCTGGGGTGAGAACGAGATTTACCTGTTCATGAAGGCGGCAGGCCTTAAGTCTGCCAATGCCGCAGGGATACCGACCTACCCGAGTCGCGCTCCACGCAAGGAGCTCGATTTCGTGCTCTACCAGGATGGCATCAACGTGACGAACTTCGAAGTTCCCAACGTGCGCCATTCGGACCACCTGCCGCTCGTTTGCGATTTCGAGCTGGCCTGATACACGAGAGATCATGATGCAACACTGGAAACTGGATACCGACAAGGCCGGGATCGCCTGGCTGTGTCTCGATAAAGCGGACGCGAAAGCGAATGTCCTGTCCTCGGAAGTCCTGCTGGAGTTCAACGACGTATTGGAAGAACTGGCCGGTGCCCCACCCCGCGGTCTCGTGCTGTACTCGGGCAAGCCGGGCAGCTTCGTGATGGGCGCCGATATCAGCGAGTTCACGAGCATCAAGACCGCCGAGAAAGCCTTCGAGCTGACCCGTCTCGGGCAGCAGCTCTTCGACAAGCTCGAGAACCTGCCGTGTCCGACCGTTGCGGTAATCAACGGCATCTGCCTGGGCGGCGGACTCGAAATGGTCATGGCCTGCGACTACCGCGTCGGTCCAAAGGGCGACAGCCGGATTCTCGGCCTGCCGGAGGTCAAGCTCGGCCTGCACCCGGGATTTGGCGGCACCGTGCGCGCCGTGAACTACTGCGGCGTTCGCGCCGGGATGCAGCTCATGCTGACGGGTAACCCGGTTGATTCGCGCAAGGGACTGCGGATCGGCCTGCTGGATCGCATCGCGGGCGACGACGACTGGCGCGCGGTCGCCGAGGAACTTATCGCGAAACGGCCGCCGCAACGCAAGGCGCCGCTCGTCGATCGGCTCATGAGCCTGCGCCCGCTGCGCCCGATGGTGCGCAAGATGCTGATCAGGCAGGTAGCCTCCAAGGCGCGCAAGGACCACTACCCGGCCCCGTACGC
>JAOUNK010000455.1 GCA_029881015.1 Gammaproteobacteria bacterium
CGACGACATCTGGGGTGGACGCGTGCACACGGTGTACTCGACCAAGCATGCGATCGATGAGCTCGCGCCGCAGTCCGACCTGATCATCGGCGCGGTCCTGATCGCAGGTGCCGCGGCGCCGAAGCTCGTGTCCCGGCAGAACGTCAGGGACATGGCCGCCGGCTCGGTCATGGTGGACATTTCGATCGACCAGGGCGGCTGCTTCGAAACGAGCCGTCCGACGACGCACGCCGAGCCGACCTACGTGGTCGATGACGTCGTGCATTACTGTGTTACGAACATGCCGGGCGCCGTCCCCCGCACCAGCACGTTCGCCCTGACGAACGCGACCTTGCCGTTCGTCAAAGCGTTGGCCAACCACGGCTGGGTCGAGGCGCTGCGGCGCGATCCGCACCTCGCCAACGGGCTCAACGTCCATGCAGGGCATGTCAATCACGAGGCTGTCGCCCGTGATCTCGGTTACGACTATCTCTCCGCCGAGGATGCCCTCAAGGCTGCCTGACCCTTCAAAATCCCCCTTCAGGTTCAGGTAATCGTTAAGGCCGGGCCATGCCCGGCCTTTTTTGTACCTGTAAAACGCCCGATTTCAGCCGATGTACCCTTGTTTTGCATAAAAACAACACTATGCTAAGAGGGTGACATGCCATAATCATTGACGATTTAGCTTGGCAGCAATTCCAATCAGGGGGTTAGACATGAGCAGTATCGAAAATACAACACGCGCGCTGCGCGTGTTGCCGGCAGCCATCGCGCTGCTCGGCATCTCGGCGACTGCGTCCGCCCAGAACGTGCTTGAAGAAATCACGGTCACGGCGACGAAGCGCGAGAGCACGATCCAGGACGTTCCGTTCTCGATCAACGCACAAACCGCAAAAGACATTCAGCGCACCGGCGCAACGGACCTCGAGGAGCTGTCGCGCAACGTGGCGGGCCTCACGATCCAGAACCTGGGTCCGGGCCAGAGCCAGGTCGCGATCCGCGGCGTATCGGCCGGCCAGATCGTTCGCGACCAGCCGGGCGTCAAGGAGCAGGTCGGTGTCTACCTCGACGAGTCGGTGATCTCGCTGTCACTGTTCACGCCGGACTTCGACCTTTATGACCTGAACCGCGTCGAAACGCTGCGTGGCCCGCAGGGCACGCTGTTCGGCTCGGGCTCGGTCGGCGGCACGATCCGCTACATCACCAACAAGCCGAACACCGACCAGTTCGAAGGCAATGTCGAACTCGACGTCAACACGGTTGCCGACGGCGAGATGGGCTTCCATGTCAAAGGCATGGTCAACCTGCCGCTGTCCGACACGGCTGCACTGCGCCTCGTCGGTTACACGACCGAGTACGGCGGCTTCATCGACGCGCACCAGGAAGACGGCAGCTTGAAGGAAGACGTGAATTCCGGTGATCGCACCGGCATGCGTGCCGCGCTGACTTTCAACGTCGGCGACAACATCACGATCACGCCGCGCCTTGTCTACCAGGAAATCAGTGCTGACGGCTTCGCGCGCCAGGAAGTGTTCAACCTGTTCGCGAACCCGTACACGACGACGCGCCCGGCGATCCAGCTCGGCGAGCGTCAGCAGCATCTCCTCCTCGACGAGGAGTTCTCGGACGAGACCGTGCTCGCGGACCTCGTGTTCGAAGCATCGCTCGATGCGTTCGACTTCACGTTCGTCGGCAGCCAGATGGACCGCGAGATTCTCGTCAGCCGCGACGCCAGTGCGCTGACCGGTTCCGTCTCGGTTGACCTCGGTTACCCGGAGGACTCGGTATCGCTGCCGTCCAACCTGCGTGACACGACGGACCTCAAGCAGACGACCTTCGAAGTGCGCCTGAGCTCGAATGCCGACAGCAACTTCGACTGGCTCGTTGGTGCATTCATCTCCGACACGGAGCGCACCTACGCACAGCGTCTGCCGACCCCTGGCTACGACGCCGTGACCGACGCCGTACTGGGTGCCGGCACCTCGGATGCCGTCGCTAACGGCTACGGCCCGGACTCGCCGTATAACGCGGACCTGCCGTACGACATCCAGCAGATAGCCATCTTCGGTGAAGCCTCGTTCGAGATGACCGACGCGCTGACCGTGACGGTCGGCGGTCGCTGGTACGACTTCGAAGAAGAGCGCTCGATCACGCAGGGCGGCCTGTTCTCCTCGGGCTTTGACGGTGTTGTCGACAAGACGGCTTCGGACGGCTTCACGCCGCGCGTACTCGCGAGCTTCGAGCTGAACGACAACGTCACGCTGAACGCGCAGGCCTCGCAGGGCTTCCGTCTCGGCGGCGTCAAC
>JAOUNK010000129.1 GCA_029881015.1 Gammaproteobacteria bacterium
AAGGCACCTTGGCCTCGGCAAGCAGCACGTTCATGTGGCCCGGCATACGGCCCGCAACCGGGTGAATACCGAAGCGCACGTTGACGCCCTTCTCGCGCAGCGTGCGCGTGATCTCGAATACCGTGTGCTGTGCCTGCGCCACGGCCATGCCGTAGCCCGGAATGATCATGACTTCCTTGGCATTCGCGAGCAACTCGGCCGTCTCAAGCGGTTCAATCGGCACAACCTCGCCCTGATCCTCACCGGCACCGGCAGCCGGACTGCCGCCGCCCGTGCCGAAGCCACCGGCGATCACCGCCAGGAACTTGCGATTCATCGCCCGGCACATGATGTAACTCAGGATGGCACCGCTCGAACCGACGAGGGCGCCCGTGACGATGAGCAGGTCGTTGCCGAGCATGAAGCCCGTCGCCGAAGCCGCCCAACCCGAGTAACTGTTGAGCATCGAAACGACGACCGGCATGTCCGCGCCGCCGATGGCCATTACCATGTGGATGCCGAACAGCAGGGCGATCACGGTCATGATGATCAGCGGTTCCATACCGCCGCCGGCATGGGATTGCAGCACGAATTCACGACCGAACCAGATGGCGGCAATCAGCAGGCCCAGGTTCAGCCAGTGACGCGCCGGCAGGATCAGCGGGTTGCCCGTGATGCGGCCCGAGAGCTTGCCGAAAGCTATGACGGAACCCGAGAACGTCACGGCACCGATCAGGACGCCGACATACGTTTCGATATCGTGGATCGTCAGCTCCACACCCGTAAGGTGATGGGTCGGATCCATGAAATTCACGTAGCCGACGGCCACGGCGGCAATACCCACGAGGCTGTGCAGGATGGCGACGAGCTCGGGCATCTGCGTCATTTGCACACGCGAGGCCGCGAAAAGACCGATGCTGCCACCGATAAGCAGGGCAACGAGCAGTATGGTGTACTGCGCGGTGACCACGCCGAGTATGGTCGCGATCAGCGCGATCGCCATACCGATGATGCCGTACCAGTTACCGCGACGCGCGGTTTCCTGGTTGGAAAGGCCGCCAAGGGCCAGGATAAAAAGAATGGTCGCGATGATATACGACACGGTTACGATTCCAGCGTTAATCATGTCGCCCTCACTTCCTGAACATTTCGAGCATGCGACGCGTCACCGCGAATCCGCCCGCAATATTGATACTGGTTATGCCGACGGTCACCGCAGCGATCCACATGGTCAGTGGATTCTCGGAACTGATCTGCATCAGCGCGCCGATCACGATGATGCTGGAAATTGCATTCGTGACACTCATGAGCGGCGTATGCAGCGCCGCCGTCACGTTCCAGATCACCATGTAGCCCACGAAGCAGGCGAGCACGAAGACCGTGAAGTGCGCCATGAACGAAGCTGGAGCCACGGCGCCGAGCCCGAGCAATGCAATACCGGCCAGGGCCATGCCGATCGCCGGACCGACGAACGATTTCGGTTTCGCTTCTTTTACGACCGGTGCCGGGGCGGGCGCCGCCTTGGGCGGTGCGGCCGACAGCTTCGGTGCCGGTGGCGGCCACGTGGTCTCACCGTCCTTGCAGACCGTTGTGCCGCGAATGACCTCGTCTTCCATGTCGACGACGATGTTGCCGTCTTTCTCGGGCGTCAGGTCGGTCAGCAGGTGACGCAGGTTGGTTGCGTAGAGCTGGCTTGACTGTGCGGCGAGTCGGCTCGGCAGGTCCGTGTAGCCGATGATCGTGACGCCGTCGACCTTGGCAACGTCGCCGGGGACGGTCAGTTCGCAGTTGCCGCCCTGTTCCGCGGCGAGGTCGACTATGACGCTGCCGTCCTTCATCGAGCGCGCGGTTTCGGCCGTGATCAGTTTCGGCGCGGGCTTGCCCGGGATCAGGGCCGTCGTAATGATGATGTCGACGTCTTTGGCCTGCTGGGCGAACAATTCCATTTCCGCCTTGATGAACGCTTCACTCATCACCTTGGCGTAGCCGCCTTCGCCGGCACCGTCCTCGTCGTCTTCGAAATCGAGCATCAGGAACTCGGCGTCCATGCTCTCGACCTGTTCCTTGACTTCGGGGCGCGTGTCGAAGGAGCGCACGATAGCGCCCATGCTCTTGGCTGCGCCGATGGCCGCGAGGCCGGCAACGCCGGCGCCGATCACGAGAACCTTGGCGGGCGGTACCTTGCCGGCGGCCGTGATCTGGCCCGTGAAGAAGCGCCCGAAGTGCTGGGCGGCCTCGACAACGGCACGATAGCCCGCGATGTTGGCCATCGAACTCAGCGCATCGACTTTCTGCGCGCGCGATATACGCGGCACGCTGTCCATGGCCATGACCGTCGCACCGGATGCCGTCAGTTGTTTGAGCAATTCGGGATTCTGTGCCGGCCAGAGAAAGCTGATCAGGGTCTGGCCGGAACGCAGCTTCGCGGCTTCGTCGCCTTCCGGAGCCCGGACTTTGAGGATGATGTCGGACTTCGACCAAACGTCGTCAGCCGAATCGTGGACTTCGCACCCGGCCTCCCGGTAGGCATCGTCGGAGAAGCTGGATTTTTCGCCGGCTCCCGATTCGACGGCCACATCAAAGCCGAGCTTGGTTAACTGGGTAACTACGTCCGGTGTCGTCGCAACGCGGCACTCACCGTCGTAGATCTCTTTTGGTACTCCGATTCTCATAGGAACCCCTCCAAATGGACTGCGGAAGTGTATCGAAGCGCCTCTGCAGGCACAAAGAGTAAAGGCCCCTAAAAAGGGGCCTTTTTATAAGGACTTTCCGCAGATTATCGGCTGTCTCGGGTTCGCGTACGAGGCCGGTCGTTGAGATGGTCTCTCAGGCGTTGGCGCTGCTCGGGCGTCATGCGCCGGAAGCGGTCGCGAAGCTGTTCGCGACGATCCCGGTTCATTTCGCGATAGCGCTGGTAGTTTTTTCGAATTCGGTCCTGCTCCTCGGGTGAAAGCTGACGAAACGTCTCCGCGCGCTCGCGAATGGCTGCACGGCGCTCGTCATCGAGCTCGCGCCACGCCTTGAAGCGGCCCTTGGCGTTCTCGCGCTGCTCCGGTGTCATGTTGACCCAGCGCTCCGCGCCGCGTGCGAGCCTCGCCTGGCGGTCCTGCGGCAGGCTGTCCCAGGACTCGGCGAACTGGCCCAGCATCTCCTGCTGCCCGGCACTCAGCGAATCCCAGCTGACACCATGATTGTCGGCTGCGGCTGTGCCAAGCATCAGCAGGCAGACAACTGCGACGATCCATCTAACTCTCATCTTCTTTCTCCGTCGACTCTTCACCTTCCGGTGCGGGTTCGCTCCGCTCTTCAACTTCCATGGCCTGCAGGTCCTCCAGCACCAGCCAGTCCTCGTCTGACTCCTCCCACATACCCAGGTACTCGAGAAACTCGGCATCGGGCACGGCCTGCTCTTCAGCCAGTGCGGCGGTACCGAGGCAAAGGCCGCAGGCAACCAGCGCGAGTGTTCGCTCAACCGACATCGTCACCTTCGTCAATCACATCGAGCCAGCTATAGAACTCAAGCTCCTCGAGCATCTCGATGCTGTCCTCACCCAGGAGAATATCCAGGTCGGCGACCGCGGCCGGCATAACCTCGACCTGCCTCGGTCCGGGCAACGCCACCATCACGGCAATCAGTACGGCTGCTGCAACGCCGGCCGCCGGCGCAAAACGCAGTAACGCGCTGCGCGGCGAGTGCGCCGCTTCCAGCGCACGGTGGCGGCTCCGGTTCAGGCGCGATAGCGTCGCCGCATCGAGTTCGTCGACCGATGCGTCGAAGAGGGCTTTCGCCTCCTGCGCGAGTTGTTCGTCCGACTTCTTCATCTCATCCATCCCCGGACCCGTCCGGCCCGTATTCTTCCAGTGTCTCCCGTAACGAGTGTATCGCACGGGAATAATGTGTCTTTACGCTGCCCTGCGAGCAGCCCATGGCTACCGCGGTTCCCGCCACATCGAGGCCTTCAAACGTTCGCAGCATGAACGCCTCGCGCTGACGCGCCGGCAGCGCGTGCAAAGCGACCTCGAGGCCGTCCATGGCTTCGCTGTTCTGTATCTCCTCGTCGGGCGCCCGGCCCAGCGGGTCGGGGGCTGCCGCGACGGCGTCGTATTCGTCGTCGCCGGGAGCGCCGCGGCCGAACCACACCATGACCCGGTTGCGCATGGCCTGGCGCCGGTGCCAGTCCCGAACCCCGTTTTGCAGGATCCGGTAGAACAGCGGCGCCCACTCGGCACTGTCGCGATCGCCGTACTTGCGCACCAGCTTTATCATCGCATCCTGAACGAGGTCCAGCGCGTCATCCCGGTTGCGCACGCCAATCTCGGCAATACGCAGGGCACGTCGTTCCACCTCGGCCAGAAACCGGTTGAGTTGCGTCTCTTGTTGCAGTGCTCGCGTCCCTGTCGATGGTTCGCTGATCAACGATACCGCATATGTGGCGGCTTCGGCGTTCATATCCCTTGACTCCGTCACGAGGTTCTCTAACTTGTCTGTCCTCAAACAACGTCTGAGCGATCCGCCCGGTTGACAGGATCCAGGAATTATTCAGGCGCGTTATGTTAACTCGGTGAGCGATATTTCAGAAAGCCAGCACCCGGTGCTCAAGGTCGCGGTCAACGTCCCGCTATCTCGTGAGTTCGACTACCTGCCGCCGTCCGGCGGGCCTGTACCCGCGCCCGGTTGCCGGGTCCTGGTCCAGTTCGGCCCGCGCCGGCAGGTGGGGCTGGTGCTGGCTCATGCCGACACGTCGGAACTGCCGCGCGCGAAGCTCCGGCGTTGTCTCGAGGTGCTGGACGACAATCCCCTGCTCGGCGACAACGACCTTGTCCTTCTGCGATTTACGAGCAACTACTATCACCATCCGATCGGCGAGGTCGTGGCTGCCGCGCTGCCGGCCCTGCTGCGCCAGGGCAAGCCTCTGCATCCGGTTGTCCAGACCATTGCCGTGACCGACCCTGGCGCGTCGACCGACGTCGAGGCACTCGCAAGGAAGGCACCGCGACAGGCAGAGCTGCTGGAGACGGTCTGTGACGCCGGTGGTGGCGGCCTCGAGGCCGAGCAACTGACGGAGCTGCTGCCCAACTGGCGGCGGGTCGCCAGATCGCTCTTCGAGAACGGCCTGATCCGGCAGCTCGAGGTCCGCAGCGCCGAGTTCGACGAGACCCTGGCGCCGGCCGCAACCCCGGGGCCGGAACTCAATGCCGACCAGCGCAAGGCACTCGAGGTTTTGCGCAGCGACATCGAGGTCGGCGCATTCCTGCTCGAGGGCGTGACCGGCAGCGGCAAGACCGAGGTTTACCTGCAGCGCATGCAGGACATCGTCGACCAGGGCCAGCAGGTGCTCGTACTGGTACCGGAGATCGGGCTGACCCCGCAGCTCGTCGCGAGATTTCGCAAGCGACTGGGTATGGAGCCTGCACTGCTGCACTCGGGTCTCACCGACATCGAGCGGCTCGGTGCCTGGCGAGCGGCCCGCTCGGGCGCGGCACGCCTCGTGGTCGGCACCCGCTCGGCGATATTCACGCCGCTGAAGCGCCCGGGCCTGATCGTCGTCGACGAGGAGCACGACCATTCGTTCAAGCAGCAGGAGGGCTTGCGCTACTCGGCGCGTGACCTGGCGATCGTGCGTGCAAAACAGCTCGGCATCCAGGTCGTCCTGGGGACGGCCACGCCAACCCTGGAAATGCTGCACCACTGTCGCCGTGGCGCCTACGCGCTCATTCGTTTACCGAAGCGTGCCGGCGACGCCCGTCCGCCGTCCATCCGGCTGATCGACACAGCGCGCGCACCGGCCAACGACGGCCTTAGCGAGCCGCTGGTCGCCGCGATAAGAAAGCACCTCGAGGCCGGCGGCCAGGCGCTGCTCTTCCTGAACCGGCGCGGCTTCGCGCCGACCCTTGTTTGTTCAAGCTGCGGGTACGTGGCCGGCTGCGATCGCTGCGACTCGCGACTGACCGTGCATGCCCGCCAGGGACAGTTACGTTGTCATCACTGCGGCGCAACGCGGCCCCTCACCGACAGCTGCGGCGAATGCGGTGCAACGGTACGGCCGCTCGGCGAAGGTACCGAAAGGCTCGAGGACGCATTGCGCGAGCATTTTCCCGAGCGCACCATCACCCGCATCGACAGCGACAGCACGCAGCGCAAGGGGGCGATGGCCGACGCGCTCGACCAGGCCAGGGAAGGACAGGCGGAGATACTCGTCGGCACGCAGATGCTGTCGAAGGGTCATCACTTTCCAAAGCTGTCGCTGGTTGGCGTCGTGAATGCCGACCAGGGCCTGTTCGGCACCGACTTCCGCAGCAGTGAGCGTATGGCGCAATCGATCATCCAGGTCGCCGGACGCGCCGGCAGGGCGCTCCTTGCCGGCGAGGTTCTCATTCAGACGGCGTTCCCCGATCATGCCTTCTGGTCCACCCTGATCGACGGCGGCTACGAACGGCTCGCGGACGATGCCCTCGCGGAGCGCAAGGCGACGCACTGGCCGCCCTACACAAGGCTCGCGCTGCTGCGCGCGGCGGCACACCAGCGCGTCGACGCCATGCGCTTCCTCGAGATCGCACAGCAGTCGCTGCAGCCGCACTGCGGCGAGACGCTGCGCGTCCTCGGTCCCGTCGACGCGCCGATGGCCCGCAAAGCCGGGCGGCATCGGGTGCAACTGCTTCTGCAATCGAGCGATCGGCCTACGCTGCATACGGTGCTGCGCCAGCTTCGCCTCTTGCTCGAACAGCATCCGGCGGCGCGCAAGGTCCGCTGGTCAATCGACGTAGACCCCATCGAATTGTTCTGATTCAATGCGCGCCATGAAACACATCGTCGCCGAACTCATACAAAACGCCCTCTCCAGCCTGCCGGAGCTGTCGGCAACGGCGGCCGATCTTGCGATCGAAAGCACCGTGGAACGCACGCGCGATGCAAGTCACGGCGACTTCGCGAGCAACATTGCCATGCGACTCGCCAAGCCGGCACGCAAGAGTCCGCGTGATATCGCCGGGAGTATCGTCGCGGCACTCGGCGAGAACCCGGCCGTGGACAAGGTCGATATTGCGGGTCCCGGTTTTATTAACTTCTACCTGAGCCCGGCCGCCTTTCACGCCGAACTCGAGACCATCCTCACGGCCGGCGAGCGCTATGGGCGGCAGGCTCCGAAAGCGCACCCGAGGATTCTTCTCGAATTCGTATCGGCCAACCCGACCGGTCCTTTGCATGTCGGGCACGGACGCGGTGCCTCCTACGGCGCAACCGTCGGCAATCTTCTCGAGGCCGCCGGTTACCACGTCCACCGGGAGTACTATGTCAACGATGCCGGCCGCCAGATGGATATCCTCGGCGCCAGCGTCTGGCTGCGCTGGCTCGAAGCACACGGCGTCGAGGTCGACTTTCCGCGGGGCGGTTACCGCGGCGAGTACATTCGCGAAATTGCGGCGGTCATCGACACGAGCGGCATCGAGCCGCCTGCGGCCTCCGCCGTGTCCCATGGGCTGCCGGAAAACACCGACGAGAATTCTGACGCCTACGTCGATGCCCTCGTTGGACGGTGCAAGGAACTGCATGGCGAAGACGGCTTCGACAGGATTCGCCAGCAGGCCCTCGAGTCTATCCGCGACGAAATTCGTGACGACCTCGAGGCGTTCGGCGTGCATTTCGACGAATGGTTCTCCGAACAGAGCCTCACGAAATCCAGTCGTGTCGACGATGCGCTGGCCGTCCTCGAAGAGCGCGGCATGCTGTACGAGAAAGACGGCGCCACCTGGTTCCCGTCGACGCAATTCGGCGATGACAAGGATCGCGTCGTCGTGCGCGACAACGGCGTCAAGACGTACTTTGCGTCCGACATCGCCTACCACTTCGACAAGCGCGAACGGGGTTACGACCACCTGATCGACATCCTCGGCGCCGATCACCATGGTTACGTTACGCGCGTGCGCGCGGGCCTCACGGCGATGGGTTACGAGGCAGGTGACCTCGAGGTCCAGTTCATACAGTTCGTTACGCTGTATCGGAGCGGAGAGCGCGTGCAAATGGGCACACGCAGCGGCCAGTTCGACACGTTGCGGCAGTTGCGGGAAGAAGTTGGCAACGACGCCGCGCGCTTCTACTACGTGATGCGCTCGAACGACCAGCACCTCGACTTCGACCTGGATGTCGCGAAGTCGCAGTCGAGTGACAACCCCGTGTACTACATTCAGTACGCACACGCGCGCGTCGCGAGCGTCTTCCGCCAGCTCGACGAAAAGTCACTGCAATGGGATGAGGCGAACGGGCGCAGCCAGCTTGGTCTCCTGTGCGAGCCGCAGGAAAAGTCGCTGATGTCGACGCTGAGCCGATACCCGGAAGTCGTCGAGCTTGCGGCGAACAATCGCGCACCCCAGCATCTCGTGCACTACCTGCGCGACCTCGCCAACGATTTCCACACCTATTACAATGCGCACGCGTTTATCGTCGACGATGCCGCAGTGCGCGACGCACGCCTCTACCTGATTGCCGCGACACGCAACGTCATTGCCAACGGGCTCGGCATCCTCGGCGTTTCGGCGCCGGAGAAAATGTAGTGGCGCAGCGAAGCAAGAAGCGCCGGTCGACCCGCAAGCCCGCAAGGTCGGGAACGTCACCCGTCATTGCGATGCTGTTCGGACTTGCCGTCGGCTTGTCGGTCGCCGTCGCCGTGTACGTCAAGGACCGCCGCCCGCAACCGGCCGCGCTCGAAACGGCCGCCACGCCCGCGAGCATGCAAAGCGCGCTCGACGACAATGGCGAGAACGCGGCAGAGCCGCCGGCTGCAAGCGAGCCCAAAGAA
>JAOUNK010000456.1 GCA_029881015.1 Gammaproteobacteria bacterium
GCTTCATCGGTATCGTGTTGCATTACACTTTCAATCCAACTCCCTGAGGCTGTCGCATGAAATCTCTTGTCGCTATCGGTCTGCTTGCACTGACGGCGACCCTTGCCGGCGCCGCCACTGCCGCAGAACCCGCGCCGCCTGCAACGATCGACGAGCTGCAGGACGCCGTCATCGAGATCATGGAGAAGCACCAGGTCCCGGCCGTCGGCATCGCGATGGTCGACGAGAATGGCCCGGTCTGGGTAGGCGCGCTCGGCAAGGCCGACATCGAGAACAATGTCGACGCAGATGAGCGGTCGCTGTTCCGCATCGGTTCGACGTCCAAGATGTTTGTCGCACTGTCCGTCCTGCAATTGGTGGAGCAGGGGGTGTTGTCGCTGGATGACAAGCTGGCGGACCTGGCACCGGAGATCGAGTTTGAAAACCCGTGGGAAGACACGGACCCCGTGCGCGTCGTTCACCTCCTCGAACACACCACGGGCTGGGACGATATTCACCTCGCGGAATACGCCCACAATGACCCGGCGCCGGCGACGCTGAAGCAGGGTCTCGATTTTCATCCTCACTCGCGCACATCACGCTGGAAACCCGGCTCGCGCATGGCCTACTGCAACTCGGGGCCGCCCGTCGCAGCCTATGTCGTCGAAAAGCTGACCGGGCAGGACTTCGAGGCCTACGTCAGGGAACACTTCTTCGACCCGCTGGGCATGAGCACCGCCACGTACCGCCTGTCTGAAGCCGTTCGCGAGCGCGGCGTCACGCTCTATATCGGCAGCGACCCGCAGGACTACTGGCACATCATCATGCGGCCATCCGGCGCGATCAATGCGTCGCCCCTCGACATGGCGCAGCTCGCGAGCTTCTTCGTCAATCGCGGCAGCGTCGATGGCGTGCAGCTCGTGTCGCCGGAATCGCTGCGGCGCATGGAGACTCCTGCATCGACACCGGCCGCGGCCGCCGGGCAGGAAATCGGCTACGCGTTAAGCAACTACACGTCACGTCACAAGAAGTGGGTCTACCGGGAGCACAACGGTGGAGTGAACGGGGGGCTGACGGAGTTCTCCTACCTGCCGGAGGGCCGCGTCGGTCATGCCATCATGATCAACTCCGGCAACGGTGCCGCCTACCGCGAGATCTCGGAAATCGTGCGCGACTTCGAGACCCGGAGCCTCAGTGAGCCGGCCACTCCCGAGGTACTGACGATAGGGCCGGAGCACCGGGTCATCGAGGGCCTTTACTACCCGATCAATGCGCGCCAGCAGGTCGCGTACTTCATCGAGCGGGTGTTCAACATCCAGAAGCTCTCCTTCGTCGGCAACACCCTGTTCTCCGTGCCACTGCTTGGCGGCGAGCCGGTGGTTTATGTCGCCGCCTCACAAGACCGGTACCGCAACTTCGAGACCGGCGCCGTCGCGCTGTCGCGGGTCGTGGATCCGCTTGCCGGACCCGTTGTCCATTCTGGAATGACCGTTTTGAAGCCCGCGCCGGCTGTGCTCGTCTATGGCCAGCTCGTCATCGCCGCACTCTGGGGCCTCGCTATCGCAAGCTCGATCTTGTACGCGCTGGTCTGGGGGATACGCCGTCTGCGCAAGAAGATCGCGCCGGGCCCGGCAACCTGGATTCGGGTTTGGCCCCTGCTTGCGGGTTTGTCGATCGTGGCGTTCCTGGCACTGTTTTCTGCCGGCATGAACGATCCGTTCGAGGCGCTCGGCAAGCCAACGGCGGTTTCGATCGGCATTCAGCTGTTCACCGTGTTGTTCGCGGCGTTTGCGATCATCGGCAGCTACGTCGCCCTGCGCGACCGAAAGGAGACAATGAACCGGGTCAACTACTGGTATTCAGCCGGCTGCTCGTTGCTGCACCTTATCGTCGCAGGCTACTTCGCCTGGTTCGGCGCAATCGGCCTCACCACCTGGAGCTAGAAAGAAAGCGCGCGTTGAGGCGAAACGATCAGACTGCCCGCGCAATAGCCAATGCGCTGACGTTGTTCACGCCCGCTCGCTGCAGCGCGAGCGCGACCTGCTGGACCGTCGTACCGGTCGTGATGACATCGTCGACGATCAGGACATGCCGGTACTGCCGCACGTCGCCCTTGACCGTAAAAGCGGACCGCAGGTTCTGCGCGCGCTCCTTCGCGCTCAGCCCCGACTGGAAGGGCGTTGCTCGCTTGCGGCGTACATTGCCGATGAGCGGCACCCGCAAGCGCCTGGCGACCGGGATCGCAATCTCGACAGCCTGGTTGAAGCCACGCAACCAGCGACGACGCCAGTGCAGGGGCA
>JAOUNK010000457.1 GCA_029881015.1 Gammaproteobacteria bacterium
AGGAACTGGTCGAAAACCTCGGCACGATCGCCCGGTCTGGCACGGCCGAATTCCTCGGCCGGATGACCGGCGACGAGAAGAAAGATGCCCGGCTCATTGGCCAGTTTGGCGTCGGCTTTTACTCGGCATTTATCGTTGCCGACCGTGTCGAAGTCCGCACGCGCAGGGCCGGGCTGGACGCCGCAGATGGGGTTCGCTGGGAATCGGACGGACAGGGTGAATTCACCGTCGAGAGCGCTCCGCAGGAAGATCGTGGCACGACCGTGACGCTGCACCTGAAGGACGGTGAGAAGGAGTTTCAGGACACGATTCGGCTCGAGTCCCTGATTCGAAGATACTCGGACCACATCGCATTTCCCGTCCTGCTGGACGACGGGACGGGTGGCGGCGCCAGGACCGTAAACTCGGCGACGGCGCTCTGGACGCGGCCCCGCTCGGAAATCAGCGAGGACGAGTACAGGGAGTTCTACAAGAGCGTCGCCCACGACTTCGCCGACCCCCTCGCATGGAGCCACAATCGCGTCGAAGGCAAACGCGAGTATACGAGCCTGCTGTTCGTGCCGGGCACGGCGCCTTTTGACCTCTGGAACCGCGAGGCACCGAGGGGGCTCAAGCTCTACGTCCAGCGCGTGTTCATCATGGACGACGCCGAGCAGTTCCTGCCGCTTTACCTCCGCTTCGTGAAGGGTATCGTCGATTCATCCGACCTGCCGCTCAACGTGTCCCGCGAGCTGTTGCAGCGGAACCCTGAGCTCGAGGCGATGCGCAGCGCACTCACGAGGCGTGCGCTGGATATGCTGGGCAAGCTGGCCACCGAAGACCCGGAAAATTACGCGGTTTTCTGGCGGGAATTCGGGCAAACGATAAAGGAAGGTGTCGTCGAGGACAGGGCGAACGGGGACAGGCTCCTGAAGCTGCTTCGCTTTGCCACGACCCGCGACGATTCGGGCCGGCAGGAGCATTCGCTCGATGATTATGTCGGCAGGATGGTGGACGGTCAGGACAGTATCTATTACCTGCTCGGTGAAAGCTTCGAAACGGCGAAGTCAAGCCCGCACCTGGAACAACTCCGTGAGAAGGGCATCGAGGTGCTGCTGCTGGCTGACCGCATCGATCCATGGATGGTCGATCACCTGCGTGAGTATGATGGCAGGTCGTTCCAGGATGTCGGCCGCGGCCGGCTGTCGTTGCCGGACGGCGACGGAGCGATTACCCAGGAAGTGCTCAATGAAGAGCACAAGGGTCTCCTGAAGAAGATCCGACGTGCACTCAGGGAGCGCGTCGAGACCGTCAATGTCAGCAGCCGGCTCGTTGATTCCGCCGCTTGCGTGGTTGCCGGGGAGCAGGATCTCTCGCCACAGCTCAGGCGGATGCTCGAGGCGTCCGGCCAGAACGTGCCGGTGTCGTTGCCGGTACTCGAAATCAACGTCGATCACCCGCTTGTTGCGCGGTTGGACGAAGAGGATGATGAGGCCCGTTTTGGCGATTTGTCCAGCATCGTTCTCGACCACGCTTTACTCGCGGAAGGCGCACAGCTCGAAAACCCGGCCGACTACGTGCGGCGGGTGAACAGGCTCATCCTCGAAATCAGCGAGTAGGGCACCGGCTGAATTCGGGCTAGAATCCCGCGCTGGCCCGGAATACCAACATGAGCAACGACGACCTGAAGCGCCGCCTCACCGACGAGCAATATCGTGTCACCCAGTTGAAGGGAACCGAGCGCCCGTTCACGGGCTGTTATGTCGACACCAAGGCGGATGGCACTTATGCCTGTGTTTGCTGTGGCTCAGCGCTGTTCAGCTCCGGGCACAAGTACGATTCCGGCTCCGGCTGGCCGAGTTTCTGGTTGCCACTGGCCGAAGACAGGGTCCGGACCGTGCGTGATTCGAGCCACGGTATGATTCGCACCGAGGTGGTGTGTGCCGCGTGCGACGCGCACCTGGGGCACGTTTTCGAAGATGGTCCGGAACCGACCGGTCTCCGCTACTGCATTAACTCCGCGTCATTGGACTTCGACAAGTCCGGGTGACGCGACCCGATCATTCGTACGGCAAAGGCACATTAGATGAAAAATATTCTGTTGGTATCGCTGGCATCCGTCATGGCACTCGCCGCTTGCGGGGGCTCCGAACCCGAGCCGCGGGTGATCCAGTCCATTCCCGAGAACAAGGCCGAAATTGACCCGGGCGCCATTGCGTCCGTGGAAATTGCACCAGGTCTAGGCAGCCGTACGCTGCTGCGGGGCGAGGGCGATGTGGTGAAAGACGGTCA
>JAOUNK010000458.1 GCA_029881015.1 Gammaproteobacteria bacterium
ACCGGTCCACTTCGATACGATCTCGGCGACCTCTTCCTCGGTCACGTTATTGCGCAGCAGGGTGTTTTCCCGCGTCTCCGCCTGCACGGCTTCTTCAAGCTGTTTTTCCAGCTCTGGAATGCGGCCGTACTGCAGCTCCGACATGCGCGCGAGGTCGTTGGCGCGATGCGCCGTCTCGAGTTCGACGCGCGCGCGCTCGAGTTCTTCCTTGATGTGAGTCGTACCCTGCATCGCGGCCTTCTCTGCCTTCCAGACTTCCTCCAGATCCGAGAACTCCTTTTCCAGGCCGGCAAGCTGGCCTTCAAGATCGTCAAGTCGCTTCACGGACGCATCGTCGGATTCTTTCTTCAATGCTTCGCGCTCGATCTTGAGCTGGATGATGCGCCGTTCCAGCTTGTCCATCGCCTCCGGCTTCGAGTCGATCTCGATCCGGATGCGCGACGCCGCTTCGTCGATCAGGTCGATCGCCTTGTCGGGCAGGAACCGATCGCTGATATAGCGATGTGACAGGGTTGCCGCGGAGACGATCGCCGGGTCGGTGATCTCCACGCCGTGATGCACTTCATAGCGCTCCTTGAGGCCGCGCAGAATGGCGATCGTGTCCTCGACGGTCGGCTCCTGAACAAGAACCTTCTGGAATCGGCGTTCCAGTGCAGCATCCTTTTCCAGGTACTTGCGGTATTCATCGAGCGTCGTCGCACCGACGCAATGCAGCTCGCCGCGTGCCAGCGCCGGCTTCAGCATGTTCCCGGCGTCCATCGAGCCTTCGGCTTTGCCCGCACCGACCATGGTGTGCAGTTCGTCGATAAACAGAATGATCTGGCCTTCCTGTTTCGCGAGGTCGCTCAGTACGCCCTTGAGGCGCTCTTCAAATTCGCCGCGGAACTTGGCGCCGGCGATCAGCGCACCCATGTCGAGCGAGAGGATGCGCTTGCCGCGCAGCCCTTCGGGTACTTCGTTGTTCACGATGCGTTGTGCAAGCCCCTCGAGGATCGCGGTCTTGCCCACACCGGGTTCACCAATCAGTACGGGGTTGTTCTTCGTCCGTCGCTGCAGGATTTGGATAGTACGCCGGATCTCGTCGTCGCGACCGATAATCGGGTCGAGCTTGCCTTGCTCGGCACGCTCGGTCAGGTCTATCGTAAATTTCTCGAGTGCCTGGCGCGTGTCTTCGGCATTCGGGTCGTCCACCTGGGCACCGCCGCGCAGGTCGTCGATGGCCTTCTCGATCGCACCGCGGACGCCGCCCGCGGTTTCCATGATCGCCTTGAGCGGCGACTTGTCATCCATCGCCGCCAGCACAAACAGTTCGCTCGAGATGTATTGGTCGTTGCGTTTTTGGGCCAGCTTGTCGGTGATGTTGAAGAGCTTGGCGAGCTCCTGGCCGATATGCACGTCGCCGCCGGAGCCCTCGACCCGCGGCAGTCGGTCCAGGGCATCGCCGAGCTGCGAACGCAGCAGGTTGACGTTGACGCCTGCCTTCGTGAGCAGGCCGCGCACGCTGCCGCCCTGCTGGTCAAGCAGTGCAACCATCACGTGCACGGGTTCGATGAACTGGTGATCCCGGCCCACGGCCAGGGACTGCGCATCAGACAGCGCCATCTGGAATTTACTGGTCAGTTTGTCCATTCGCATGAGGTTGCTCCCGGGGTGGCCCACAGGCCCGAATTAGCTGGATGACCGGTAGGTTGTGGCCTCCGGCGTTATTTCAAGGTCACAAACGACACCATGCGGCCCGTATCGGCGGAACGTCGGTACGAAAAAAAGCGCTTGTCGTCGGCGTAGGTACACCATTTGCCGCCGTACACGGATGCCACGCCACACCGTTGCAGACGCTGCCGAGCAAGGCCGTAAAGATCGGCCTGCCAGCGGCCCCGGTCATTGGGCTCGAACATCGTTGCGGCGGCCGGCTCGGCGGCAATGAAGACGTCCCTTACCTCGTCGCCGACCTCGAAATTGGCCTGCGATATCGCCGGCCCCAGCCAGGCGATAAGATCACCCGCCTCGCATTGCAGCGCCGCAACGGTGTTCTCCAGCACGCCGGCTGCGAGGCCCCGCCAGCCCGCGTGGGCGGCAGCAACCTTGTTGCCATCGACAGAGCAGAACAGGACCGGCAGGCAATCGGCGGTCCGGACGGCGCAGCAATCTCCCGCTTCCTGGCCGGTGACAGCGTCGGCCTCTGGCGGTACTGCCGACTTGCGCACCTCTGCGACCGTGACCACTTGGGCACCGTGTACCTGGTTCAGGAAGCGCATGCCGTCGGGCAACGC
>JAOUNK010000459.1 GCA_029881015.1 Gammaproteobacteria bacterium
CGGGTGGCGCGTCTCAACGATCGTGGCCGGGCCAGGCAGATCGTATTGTCGTATTGCAATGGTCAGCGGACCGTATCCGAAGTGCAGGAGCTCGTACTGCGCGAACATCCGGACCTTCTCCCGTCGGCATCGGCCATATCGGTGTTCATCAACCGCGTACTGGCCTGGGATACCAGCGAGTGATTCATTACACGGTGATGCCGGAGCGGGACCAGGCGTCGATCGAGTCGACGCCATTCCATCGCTACGTGCTGGATGACGATACCGTCTGGTCCGAGTTCTACCACTCCGGCGATGGCTACCTGTTGCGGTTCCCCAAGCTCGCGGATTTCGAAGTCTCGGCCGACGGAACGAACGTGATCGCCCATCCCGTGACCGCCGTCGACGAGGCCACGATCGAGCACCTCTACATCAATCAACTGGTCCCGCTGGCGCTGAGCCGCCAGGGCAAACCGGCCTTCCATGCCAGCGTCGTGACGGTACCCGGTGGCGCCGTGGCGTTTCTCGGCAAGACCGGCATGGGCAAGTCGACCCTGGCCGCCTCCTTCGCGCTGCGCGACGCCGCCTTTCTCACAGACGACGCCTTGCTCATCGAGGAATCCGGCGGAAAATGCTTCGCAGAGCCCAGCCATGCGTCGCTGCGCCTATGGGAAGACAGTGTCGAGGCTTTGATTACTGCGGACACGGCCAAGGCGGCGGCTATCAGCTTTTCCACCAAAGCACGGCTGCTTGCAGGCAACACGCTAACCTACGTCGACGAACCCCAGCCCTTGCTGGCCGCATTTGCACTCAGCTGGGACGACGAGGAGGTGATAACCATCGACGAGCTGGCCGGGCTCGATCGCTACATGGCCTGGCTCAACAATTCATTTCTCCTGGATATTGAGGACAAGGACTTGTTGACGCAGCATTTCGAGTGGACCCACCGTATCTCCGAGGCCGTACCGACCTTTGCACTGGACTATCCACGCGACTATGGCATGCTTCCAGACGTGCGCACAGCGGTGCGCCGTCACGTCGCAAGCATTGGAATCAAGGAATGAACCTAGACACCAGGTTATCTGTCCCGCCCCAGGTCATGTCTCGCCAGGTCGGCGACGAGACGGTACTGCTTGACCTCGCCAGCGGCATCTACTTTGGCGTCGATGGTGTCGCGAAACGGATTTGGGAAGCGGTCGCCGATGGCAACAGCCTCGGGGAGGCTGCCGCGGCGGTCGCGGCAGAATTCGAGGTCGACGAGGCTACGGCACAGGCCGACACAGTTTCGTTCGCCAACGAACTCATCGAGCGAGGACTACTGCTCGAGTAGTCCGGCAAACGCGTCGAGATCTTCGGACCTCCGTCTGTGCGCTGTCAACCGTCCCAGCAGCGCGCGCAGCGCGTCACCCACTGTGTCGTGCAAGAACATGGAAAACGCAAGCAGCCGGACGAGGTGCGTTCCCGATGTTCGCTCCGAGACATCGTGCCGTAGCCAGCGCTCCAACCACGCGCGGCGCAGCTTGCCGGGCTGCAAACTCAAGAGCCTGGCCTCCAGCTCCGGGATGGTGTCAGAGGGCACCAGCATCGCTACCCAGCGCAAGGTTGCCCATGCGGCGGTCCTGACGCCCTGCTGCTCCAATCTGGCGACAATGGCGTCCCAATCGACCGGCTGCGTCAACAGCCAGCAGAGAATGTCCACCACCCGGTGCAGCCCCATGCCCCAACCCGCTAGATGCTTGGCAAAGGCAGGGTGCACGAGGAGCACAAACAGCGCATCATCCGGGTCGAGCATCCAGACTGACCCGGCGCGCTGGCGCCGATTCAGCATCTCTGTCGTCGGATCCACTCTCAGACGGCCCTCACGCAGCAGACCCCAATGCAGGTCGATATCCACCGGGCCTCGGGTCAGTACCAGTTCGCGGCTGATATTGTCAACTTTGGCCGTCGCCGAAAATCCAGCCTCGACAAGCACCGATACTGCTTGCACCCGATCCGCCGGACGCACCAGCAGATCGAGGTCAAAACAGGCACGAACTGCAGGGTTTTCATAGAGCAATAACCGGCTGGCGCCGCCTTTGATGAGAACGTATTCGATCCCGGCCTGACTGAGTACGACGTCGATTTCCTCAATCGCTCGCTCTTGCGCCGAGTAGAGCGCCTCAGCAGCCAGCCGGCTCGCTCTTAAGGCATCACTTCGGGTGCGTTCGTGCCACATCGGCCCAAGCCCATGGTCGACGACAAATGACACGAAATCCGGGCCGCCAGCTTCCAGCAGCTGCTGCAGTTCGG
>JAOUNK010000460.1 GCA_029881015.1 Gammaproteobacteria bacterium
CAACTCGTTGCCGAAATTCAGCAGGCGCTGGATGGTGACGAATTCGAACTCCTGGCACAGCCCATAGCGTGCCTGTCCGGAAAAGCGAGCAAGCTGCAGTTCGAGATATTGCTGCGGATGGCGGATTCCGAGGGCGATCGCATCCCGACGAAGGCGTTGTTCTCAGCGGCAGAACGCTACCGGCTGATGCCGCACATCGACCGCTGGGTAGTGTCGACCGCTATCGCCAAGCTCTCGGAGGCCAGGGAGTGTGTCGACGGGCAGAACGTGCTGTTCTCGATCAACCTGTCCGGACAATCGCTTGGCGATGATGCCATTCTCGAGTTCATCGAGGATGAATTGCAACATCGTGACGTACCGGCCTCGGCCTTGTGTTTCGAGATTACCGAGTCGGCCGCAGTTTCGAACCTCGATAGGGCCAAGGCATTCATCGATGGTCTCAGGGGACTGGGCTGCGGTATTTCGCTCGATGACTTCGGTGCGGGACTGAGCTCCTTTGCCTACCTGAAGAGCTTCAATGTCGATACGCTCAAGATCGACGGCGGCTTTATCCGGGATATCGCCGAGAACCGGATCTCCGAGTCTATGGTCGCAGCCATTACCCAGGTCGCAAAAGTCATGGAGTTGCAGACGGTTGCCGAATACGTTGAGACCGAGGAACAGCGCGAACTGCTCGTCAGCCTCGGTGTCGACTACGCGCAAGGTCACTTTATCGGCAGGCCGCAAGCGATCGAATCCGTGCTCGCCGATCTGACCGACCAACTCAAGGCCCAGACCGGCTAGCATTCAGACCACGTCGCGGCTGCCGGTTTTCGATAGACTGCAGGCGATGACAGACGCACTCGACTCCATACCTGCGCCACTGCACGAGCCCGTCGAGCGCTGGCTCGAGGGATACGGCGAGGATGGTCAGGTCGCCGGCCTTCTCAAGGTAGCCGCCTGCAGTGAATTTGCGGGCACCGTTGCCATTCGCAACAAGGCCTGGCTCGTCGGCCATGCCGCGACGTTCGGCAGTGCGCCCGACCCCGCGTCGCTTGACGCATTCGCAGAGTCGATCGCGACCAGCGATGCGCCAATCGGCGAGGTTCAGTCGCAACTCCGCAGATTCCGCAACCGCTACATGCTGCACGTGATCTGGCGAGAAGTGCTTGGGCTCGCCAGTCTCGACGAGACGCTGAACGGGTTGTCGCTGTTGGCCGATCGCTTGCTGGAAGCGGCAAGCCGGTACGGGGAAATGCGGCTGGCGCCCCGTTACGGCGTCGTGCGCAATCCTGACGGCGAGCGGGTGCCGCTGGTTATTCTCGGCATGGGCAAATTGGGCGGCAGGGAGCTCAATCTGTCGTCCGACATCGACCTGATCTTCCTGTATCCCGAGCCGGGCCAGACGGATGGTGCAAAACAGGTCAGTGCCCAGGAGTACTTCGGCCGCCTCTCCCGCCAGGTTATCGCCCTGCTCGACGAGAAGACCGTCGACGGGTTTGTATTCCGCATCGATACGCGGCTGCGACCGTTCGGCGAGAGCGGTCCTCCAGTCGTGAGTTTCGGTGCCCTTGAATCCTATCTGCTGCAACACGGCCGTGACTGGGAACGCTATGCCTACGTCAAGGCGCGCGTGGTCGGTCCTGCGCCGGGCGACGAGGTTGTCGAAGACTTGTACCGCAACCTGATTCAGCCGTTTGTCTATCGCCGCTATATCGACTTTGGTGTCTTCGAATCCTTGCGCGAGATGCACGCCATGATCGCGGACGAAGTTAAGCGACGCGACCTCCGTGACAACGTCAAGCTCGGTCCGGGCGGTATTCGCGAGGCCGAGTTTATCGTCCAGTCTCTGCAGCTCGTGCGCGGCGGCCGTGAGCCGGCCCTGCAGTCCAGGGAACTGCAACAGGTCCTGCCGCTGCTGGCCAGGAATCGTGGTCTCAGCGAGACGGGGGCGGCCCGCCTGCGGGAGGCATACCGTTTCATGCGTCGTCTCGAGAACTTCATTCAGGCAATACGCGACCGGCAAACGCACGAATTGCCAGCAACCGATGCCGATCGTGCACGCCTTTGTCTCGCGATGGGCTATCCGGACTGGGCCTCGCTGGTCGTCGAGATAGATGCCAATCGCGCGGCCATCTCGGCGGAATTCGCGCGCGTCGCTTTTCGCGAGGGCGCCGCCGATGCGCCTTTGAGTGAACAGTACAGGCAGGCATTCAAGACCGGGGTCGATGAAGCCACGTGGATTGCGCTTCTCGAGCAGGGAGGGACCGGCAGCGCCGAGGACGTT
>JAOUNK010000130.1 GCA_029881015.1 Gammaproteobacteria bacterium
ATTGCCGTGGCGATGGTGCTCGGGTCCGGCGTCGCGGTGCTTGTCATGTCGATGTCAACATACGTGGCGCTGAATGACACGACGGCAGCCTACTACGAACGCTACCGCTTCGCCGATGTGTTCGCGGGCGCGACCCGCGCGCCGGATCGGGTTGCGATGCGCATCGCGGCAATCCCCGGCGTGCAGTTCGTTCAGCCGCGTATCGCGAGGTTCGCGACGCTGGATATCGAAGGCTTCATCGAACCCGCGATTGGCAGGCTCACCTCCGTTCCCGAGGATCGGCAACCGACGCTCAACCAGCTGGCGCTGCAGAGCGGTCGCTGGATGGAGCCGGGCCGTCACGACGAGGTCATCGTCAACGAACCGTTCGCCGAGGCGCACGCGCTCAAGACGGGCGACGGGTTTGCAGCGATCATCAACGGGCGCAGACGCGAACTCACGGTCGTCGGCACGGCCCTGTCACCGGAGTTTATCTACGCACTCGGGCCAGGCGCGCTGCTGCCGGACGATGAGCGCTTCGGCATTATCTGGATGAGCGACGAGGCGCTCGAGGCAGCGTTCGATCTCGAGAACTCGTTCAATGAAATATCGGTGACGCTGCTGCGCGACGTAGCGCCCGAACCCGTCATCGAGCAGATCGATGTGCTCCTCCAGCGCTATGGTGGGATCAGCGCGATTCCCCGTGCCGATCAGATCTCGAACTGGTTCATCATGAATGAGCTGGACCAGATCTGGACAATGTCGTCGATCCTGCCGACGATATTCCTGAGCGTTGCCGCTTTTCTCTGCTACATGGTGCTCGGCCGGCTGATCGCGACAGAGCGGAGCGAAATCGGTCTGCTCAAGGCATTCGGCTACAGCAACCTCGAGGTGGGCTGGCACTACACGAAGTTCGTTATCGCGATTGCGGTTCTCGGCAGTGTTGTCGGCTGGGCGCTCGGCGCATACCTGGGACGCGTGAACACCGAGCTGTATGCGGAGACGTTTCGTTTTCCACTATTGATTTATCGCCCGAGCACGACGGCGTTCATGGTCGCCGGCGCCATCAGCCTCGTGGCCACGCTACTGGGTGCGCTGGGTGCAGTCCGGCGGGCCGTGCACCTGCCGCCGGCCGAAGCGATGCGGCCGCCAGCGCCCACGGTCTACCGGCGCGGCAGTCTCGCCGCCGCACGATTTGGCAGCTGGCTCGATCAGCCGACGCGCATCGCATTGCGCCAGATCGGCCGCTGGCCGCTGCGGGCCGGGCTCACATGCACGGGCATTGCGGCTGCCGTCGGCTTACTGATCATGGCGCTGCAGTGGGACGACTCGATCGACTACATCGCAGACAACTACTTTTCGCTGTCGCAACACCAGACCTTGAGTGTCGGTCTCGCCGAGCCGCAGCCGAAGACCGCCGTGCTGGAATTCGAACACCTGCCGGGCGTGCTGGCGGCCGAGCCCTGGCGCGCTGTTGCCGCCGATTTGTCGGCCGGTGCGAACACGCATCGTGGGGGCATCATGGGCCTGGCGCTGGACAACCAGTTGCAGCCGATCTACGACGAAGCGTCGGGAACCACTATCCCGGTGCCCCGGGCCGGGATCGTGCTCGGCAGCTTTCTCGCGCAGAAGCTCGATGTCGGCGTCGGTGGCACGGTGTGGGTGGATGTGCTCGAGGGCCGGCGGCCGAGTGGCGAGATCCAGGTAGCGGCGATCTTCGAGACGACGATAGCAATGCCCGCGTACATGAGCATCGACGCGCTGAATCGCTGGATGAAAGTGCGGCCTGTCATCGAGTACGTCGATTTACTCGTCGATCCGGCCGAGGAGCGGGACCTGTTTGCGGCCCTGAAAGCAACGCCCGAGGTCAGCGCAGTCATGGTGCGGCAGGCGGCCCTCGACGCATTCTACGATACGATCGGTCACAACATCCTCGTCTATACCTTCATGTTTACGGGCTTCGCCGGGGCGCTGGCATTTGGCGTGGCCTACAACAGCGTCCGCATTGCGCTTTCCGAACGCGGCCGCGAGCTTGCCACGCTGCGCGTGCTGGGTTTTACCCGGGGCGAAATCTCCTACATCTTGCTGAGCGAAGTCGCTCTGCTGATCTTTGCTGCGTTACCGCTGGGCTGCCTGTTCGGCTACGCACTGGCGCTCGTGATCGCGGTGACCTTCGATACGGAGCTGTTCAGAATGCCGTTTGCGATCAGCGCCTCGACCTACGGTTTCGGTGTCGCGTTCGCGATTCTCGCGACGACGGCCTCGGCCCTGCTGGTGCGGCGGCGGATCGTGCACCTGGACCTGATTAGTGTCCTGAAGACGAGAGAATGACCTAATGACTGTACACATGAGAAGACTGGTTTTCTGGGGAACGCTTGTCGCGGCAGTCCTGCTCGGACTCGCGTTCGCGTTTCGTCCACGCGCCGTCATTGTCGACATGGTGACGGTCGACCGCGGCGAGTTCGTCATCACCGTTGACGACGAGGGCGAAACCCGGGTGCACGACGTCTACGTGCTTTCGGCCCCGGTCGCGGGACATGTGCGACGTATCGATCTGCACGCCGGCGACCCGGTCACCGCGCTCGAGACCATCGTGGCCCAAATCCAACCGATCGACCCGGCCTTTCTCGACCCGCGCACGGAAGCGCAGGCGCGCGCCGACGTGCGCGCGGCGCAGTCCGCCAGGGAACTTGCACAGGCGGAGGTGGAGCAGGCAAGGGCGGAACTCGAGTTTGCCGAGCGCGAGCACGGTCGGGCCACGAAGCTGATCAAGGATGGGACGATATCGCAGCGTGAGCTGGATACGGTGGAACGCAATAAGCGCATGACGACCGCGGCACTCGCGACGGCCATCGCCGCGCTCGACGTGCGCAGCTTCGAGCTGGAACGTGCGCGGGCGGCGCTCGTCTCGCCAACGCAGACGGCGGGGAGTGGCGAAGAGTGCGATTGCATCGCCATGCGCTCACCGGTGCACGGGCAGGTACTGCGGATTCTGCACCAGAGCGAAGGGGTGGTCGCTGCCGGGTCGCCGCTGATCGAGATCGGGAATCCGCGGAATCTCGAGATCGTGGTCGACCTGCTGTCACCCGACGCCGTCAAGGTCGAGCCGGGTCAGCGCGTTATTATCGAACGCTGGGGCGGCGACGCGCCACTCGCGGGGCGCGTGCGCCTCGTGGAGCCCTCCGGTTTCACCAAGATATCGGCGCTCGGGATCGAGGAGCAGCGGGTCAATGTCGTGATCGATCTGACCAGTGACGAAAGTGAGTGGCAACGCCTCGCGCACGGCTACCAGGTGGACGTGAGTATCGTGCTGTGGGAGTCCGAGGACACCCTGGTCCTGCCACTGCTCGCGCTCTTCAGGTACGGACCGGACTGGGCGGTCTTCGTGGATGCCGACGGACGCGCGGAACGGCGCCTCGTCGAGATCGGCAGACGCAACAGCCTCGATGCCGAGTTGCTGGGCGGACTCGAGCCGGGCGAACGTGTCGTGCTGTATCCCGGTGATCGCGTGAGCGCGGGCGTGCGAATCACGGACCGCGGCTGAGCCGGTTTGCAGGCCTGTTGCGGATACGAAGGTCCTTCGCCTGTCGATTGACCGCGAATCCCTTGTCCCCAGAGCAACGCGATACTTTGAATTCGCGCTCTAAGTACATCCCGTTATTGACTTCACTTGACCATATGCAACCATTCGGCAGTTGACAAGGGCAAACCTGACCAAAGTCAGCGACGCAAAGCCACGGGTCCTCGCTTCCTCCGCGACGCGTTCTTCTACGCCACGAAGGACCCCAAGATCGCCGGGCTGCCGCAACCTGGTTAGTTCGAGCAATGATTCTTGCGTGGAGGTGCTGCATGTCGATAGGCAATCCTCAAGAAGCACAACGTTGTCCTTCTCTGAGCTTGATGGAGAACCATACGTGGACGACGGGATTCTTCCTGTTTCTTACGTGGTTTTTGTTGTCGGCGTTACTCTCGTGCGCTCTTGCTGAGGTTCAGCCAGCAACCGGCGATAAGAACGTTTGGAAGTTGCGAGTTCCTGGCGATATTCCCGCCCCGGTTCAACGCGCTGCGATTGATCGCGACCCCGGTACTGTCCATCTCGCAACTCTTACCGAGCTTTATCACGTGCAGAACAAGGACATTCAGCGCGTATCGGCGCGTCCGGGCCCGAATGGACAAATTGCATTGGCATCCGGCGGGGCGGTATACGCGCAGCTAACCGCTGCCGACGGACCGGCACCGCTTTGGCATGTCCAGCTGTTCAGCGTCGCGGGCGAGTCGCTCGCAACTCTTCGCCCGGAAACACCGCCTTTAGGTTTCGGGGGAATTTACCTCGGATACCGTGGCAAGCTAATCGTGACCGTAACCGCCATTGATGACTGGCGCGGCATTCGCGGTCGTTACAGGTTCACCTTTTGGAATCTTGACGGCCAGATCCTGAAAACGGTCATTCGTCCAACGCGTGAATTTGGCGTCATCGCGGCTGACGGGTCCTCGTTTCTTCTGTTAGGCGAAAAAGAAGCGACCGCATACTCACCAGATGGCAATCTGTTGTGGCGCCTGGATGGACAGTTCCGAAAGGGCGCAATCGCCAGGAACGGCGAACTGGCACTTCTAAACCCGTCGCCGCTCGAGCGGATTCACAACGTAGTCATATTTACCGGTTCACAGCGACCGATCGAAGTTGAAATGCCGACGCCAGTCCATGAACTGGTCCTCGCGCCTGACGGTGCGGCAGTCGTCGGCGGGGATCGAGGCCGATTCTTCTTCCTGGACACGCAAAAAGGTGACGTGAAAGAGGGAGCGCGCTTGCCGTTCGACGCCGAGCTGTTTCTCACTGATCTGAAGTTCGTGGATCATGACACCATTGCGATCGGCGTGCTGCAGCGTGAAGGTAAACCACCCTCTTACAGTTGGCCTCGAGGAAGCCTGATCGTCGTCACTCGCGACGGCGACGTACTTTTCAAGCAGGATTTTCCGATCCGCAAGCAGATTTCTTCCCGCCCCGCCGTAGAAGCAACCTTCGGCTTGCCGTTTGTCGTTGCCTTTACTCTTGATGAAGCAGTTCACATCGAGCTCGGACGGTGAGTGTAAGGAGACATGCGATGAACAAAACACTCTGTAACCGATTCCTGCCCTTGATACTGGTGGCAACTGCGACCATTCTGCCCGGCCATGTGATGGCTCAACACGGCTGGCCAGTTGAGCCAGGGAACGCTGACCACCCAATGGGAAATAGCTCGGGCGAGTTCTATTCGTCACTTCAGCATGTCGGCATCGATCTAATGGAGCTTCCCATGTACGACTCCACGGGTGCCGTGGATGCGAGCGCGCCCTGGATCATCGTAACCGTTGCCGGCACGCCCAGTGTCCTATCCGATTCGGCAGCTGCCGCGACAAGGTACAACCATACCCATATCAATCCGACGAGCGCCACGGATCCAGCCGAGTATGTTTATTATCACATTGAAGGAGGCAGTTTCGACGCCGACTACGTAAACGCATTTAACAACGGCACAGCGGTCGCGGCGGGAGACGAGATCGGCATGATCGTTCGCTGGTCTACGTGCAACTTTCACCATTTGCATTACGAACTTGACGACGGCGTGAACTACCTGAATCCGCTCGCCGACATTACACCGAATCCGGATGATGCCGCGCCGCATCTGGAAGGAATCCACTTTGCCCAAGACAACAGCAATCCTTGGGTTTCCTTTGGTCCGGTTGGCGGCGAGGCTTGCACGGTAGTTTCCGGGCCCGTCGATATCCTGGCAGAAGGTGGCGACAGAGATGAGGCCGGAGCTGCATTAGGCGGTGCCGGGCATCTCTGGGTTTACAATGTTCGCTGGAGAGCCTGCCCTGACACGAACCCTGATTGCGCCTGGCAGGAGACTCGTCCATTTGACAATATCCCGCACGGCTGGTACGCATCTGGCAATGCCGCTACTCGAGCCCAATTTAGTACAAGGGCACCTTACGAAAGTAACGCCTCCTACTGCGATGCTGGTTGGGATTACAACATCGTAACGAACTATATCGCGGGTGCTGTTGATGCCGCAGGAAATTGGAATACAACAGCCATCACCGACGGTAGCTATTCGGTCAGTGTCGAAATGGAAGACTTCGCCGGAAATAAAACCACTCGCAACCGACGCGCCTGCGTTCAAAACACCAGCGCTTGCACAACCGAATTGTCGATGCGAGATGCAAACGACGACTACGGAGCAATCCCCTACGAGGGTCCGCGATGGTGGGTCAGTCCCGATATCACTGCGAACGCCGGCACCGCCGATGAAGACCGTAACATCAACGTCGGGGCGGCAAACCCCATCGAGCTGCGAGTGTGGAACAACGGTAGCTGCGACCTTCCTGCTGGCACAAGCTACGACGTCTGCCTTGGCTGGGGACCGCCATCTGGTTCCGTGGCTCATCCGTTGCCGGCGGCACAGCAAATTGATTGTGAGACTGACACCGTGCCCGCGGGAGGTTGGGCTGTTGGGACAAGCCGAACGACGACTATCACATGGACACCCGATCCTGATCTGGTACCGCTAGGCCACCATTGCCTCGTCGCATGGGTCGATATGGCGACCGACGATCCAGTGCGCAATACCCCTTCGGTCAGAGAAGACGACAATCGCGTCCAGCAAAACATCACATTCCAAACAGCGCCGGAACCTGGATCCGGTGCACCGGCCTACAGCAGTTTCTGGATCAACCCGCAGAGGATGATTGATAAGCGCAGTATTGAGCTGCGAATCCGCCATAGCGGCAATGAGAGCACTCTAAGCGATGTCCGCTTACACGTCGCACCGGGGCTTGTCGTTGATCGGATCATTGGTGGCGGAATCCTGGGCGGCTATCTGGGCGACAAGCCCCGCGATCCATGCAAACTCGACCCCAAAGAGCATCATGAACTGGCATGCGGCCCGTGGAAGGATGGAGAGCGGGCGGGAATGACGCGTGTTATTGGCGGTATCGATCCAAATGGGCGCCTGTTGCTCGAGGGCATCAGCGTCTTGTCCGAACCGGTGAGGCTTACGCTCGAAGTGACCGCCGATGACAATGCACGAAAAGGCCAGTATGTGGATATTGAGGTACTAGAGTACGGGGTGCTCAGCAATGAGGAGTCTGTCAAGCCAGTAGGAGGATTGACGATCAGATTTGAGCACTAAGATTGATGCAAGCGCAGGGGACGGAGTCGAACCGTCTCAATACGCCGGTTCGACTCCACCCACACTCATTGCCCACGAGTTCCAGATCAGCGCCCAGCAGTTTCGCCCAGGCCGATAGTCCGGCAACAACCGGGTCGTAAGTAGCCCCTTCCTTCATCGAGCAGCTAGTGAAGGTCATGACACCCGTGTCCTGGGGGCCATCGTCATTGTCAGGCGAGGTCTTTCGAACCTTTGCCTTCGTTGTAATTGCACGCCCAAAGTTCGGTCGGTACAAATTTGGCAAGTCGATCGTTGTCCTGTGCCTCGACATTACCGGCGCAGACAAGCGTGAGAATACCTGCTGACAATATCGTGATTATCAATCTACTCATGAGTCGGTTCCCCTTGTTCTTGTTTTACAAATGCGCTGCGGCAACAGGGCGGTTTTGGGGTTCTTCGGGAGGTCTTCCGTTACTTCTCGGAGGATGCGAAGACCTTTGGCCTATCATCCCTACCGTTGGCTGCGTTTAGCGTTTCTTGTTCTTCCGAGGCATGAGTGCAGCTAGTTACACGTATAAATACCATCTAAATATGACTAACATCACTTACATTGTTCCCTTTGTTCCCATGACGTCTGCAGTAACCTGGGGCGTTGTAGGGTTTTACGTCATTCGTCCGGACGATGCCGTGGCGTGGTTCGGCGAAATCACTCAGGTCGGATGCGATTACCCAGGTCATTCCCGAAGCCGCTGGAACTCCACAATGATGAGGAGGGATACGACGACTGGTCGTGTAAATGCTTGAGCAGAGACTCGCCGAGGTCGTTGCCCGGTCGCTTGTCGCGCAGGACAGGGTAGGGCGCCAAGAACCACGAATATACCAAGGCCCAACTTCGTCTCCGAAGTTAACGCCGAACTATCGAATCACTGCCGGGCAATGAGATCTAACGGAAGTACCAGCGAGCGCCAAGACTAAAAGCGTCCGTATCACCGGCAAAGTCCAGGCTCACCCCGGCCGATACCTGGTCCGTGAAGTAATAATCGCCTGCAAGTTGCAAATACGTGTCGCTGTTGTCCAGGTTGATATGATTCACTGATCCGCGAATCTCGAATCGCGGCGCCAGGAAGCCGCGAGCCCCTGCCGAAAACGCGAAGCCCGAATCGTCGGCGTCGCCGCCTGGTGTATCCACCTCGGCGCGAACCAACCGGAGTGTGCCGAACAGGTCGAAGTCTTCCGAGTAATCCCACACGTAACCGCCACCGATCTCCAATAGCGTTGAATCAACGTTATTGTTGAAATCCAGTAGCGTCAGGGCACCAACGAGGATCCACTGTCCATCGAGTTCGTAGGATCCGGCCAACCGAAAGCCGTCACCACCACTGATGTCGACATCGACAAAACGAAACTCGGCAAAGGAATAGCTGAGATCACTTGGCAGCCTTTGCTGATTTGATTGCGCTGCGGCTGTTGTCTGAATAAACAATGCCGCAAGTACTAGCAGTAACTTTTTCATCAATTCGTCCTATGTCTGTTGCCTAGACTTAATAGCCAGAGGTC
>JAOUNK010000131.1 GCA_029881015.1 Gammaproteobacteria bacterium
GATGTCTTGTCCAGGCTGTTCGAAATGACTGACCAGGAGAGGCTCGATCCCGAGCGAGTGCACATGCTGTTACAGGAGTCTTTTATGGATGAAGCGAATGCCGATGCAGACGATACCGACGAGGCACAGGAAGAAGTCTCTATCCAGACGCGTCGTAAACTGATTCGTCCACGCGGTGCGAACCAGACTGCCTACATTCGTTGTATTCGTGATCATGACCTCGCGTTCGGTATCGGCCCTGCCGGAACCGGCAAGACCTATCTTGCGGTTGCGGCGGCCGTCGATGCGTTGGAGTCGGAGCAAGTGCGGCGTATCGTACTGGTACGTCCGGCCGTAGAGGCGGGGGAGCGGCTCGGTTTCCTGCCCGGTGATCTTTCGCAGAAAGTGGATCCCTACCTGCGACCGATGTACGACGCGCTTTACGACATGATCGGCGCGGAACGGGTAACGCGACTGATCGAACGCAACGTGATCGAAATTGCGCCACTTGCATTCATGCGGGGCCGCTCCCTCAACGAGTCATTCGTGATTCTGGACGAAGCGCAGAACACGAGCGTCGAGCAAATGAAGATGTTCCTGACGCGCATCGGTTTCGGATCGAGGGCGGTGGTTACCGGCGACATCACGCAAATCGATCTGCCGAACGGCCAGCCATCGGGTCTCAGGAACGCGATCGAGGTCCTGGATAATGTGAAAGGCGTTTCGTTTACGACGTTCACGCCGAAAGACGTTGTCAGGCATCAGCTTGTACAGCGCATTGTTCGAGCCTACGAAGAACATGACAGTTCGGGTTGACGTTCAGAATGCCTGTGACGACGACGCGGTTCCCGAGACACACCTGGTCGAATCCTGGATAGCAGGCGCGGTTGCCGCCACGGGCATCGCCGGTGATCGCGAGGCGTCGGTACGTATCGTCGATGCCGATGAGATTCAGGCCCTGAACAAGCGGTACCGTGGCAAGGACAAGCCGACGAACGTGCTGTCCTTCCCGGCGGGTGATGTGGCGGGATTCCCGGGCGATCTGCCCCTGCCCCTGGGTGATATCGTTATTTGCGCCAGCGTCGTTCGTGACGAAGCGGCGCTGCAGGGTAAAACGATAGCGGATCATTGGGCCCACATGCTCGTGCACGGGACGCTGCACCTGCTGGGACTTGACCACGCGACGGACGCCGAGGCCCTCGAGATGGAGGCGCTCGAAGTCCGTATTCTTTCTGGATACGGCGTTGCAGACCCGTATGGAGCGTCAGGCAAGACCTGATAGAATTACAGGACTATGAACGACAAACCTCCCAGTACGACCGGCCCGGGAACGCCCGGCATGGTTGCGCGCATCCGCCGTGCGATTAAGGGCGAGCCCTGGAGCCGGGACGAAATCCAGACATTTATCGAGTCTGAGGTCGAACTCGACGCTGAAGAAAAGAGCATGCTCACCGGGGTTCTCGAAGTATCCGAGACCCAGGTGCGTGACGTCATGGTGCCGCGCTCCCAGATGGTGGTGATCGATATCGAAGACCCGTTCGATGAAACCCTCGCCATGATTGTCAAATCCGGGCACTCGCGCTTCCCGGTCATCGGCGAAGATCGTGACGAGGTGCTCGGTATCCTGCTGGCCAAGGACCTGCTGCGCTACTTTGGCAGGGACGCGGCCAGCGAAGTGACGATTCGCAAACTGCTGCGCCCGGCAGCGGTCATCCCGGAATCAAAACGGCTCAACGCTCTCCTCAAGGAGTTTCGGGCCAGCCACAATCACATGGCGATTGTCGTTGATGAGTACGGCGGCGTCGCCGGCTTGCTCACGATCGAAGACGTTCTCGAGGAAATTGTCGGTGACATCGAAGATGAGCACGATGATGAGGAGGCCGTGTTCATCCGTCCCGACGGCGACCGCAATGGCAAGCCGAGTTTTGCGGTTCGTGCCCTGACAAGAGTCGAAGACTTCAATGACTACTTCGAGTGCGAGCTGGAAGACGAAGAGTACGACACGATCGGCGGCCTCGTTATGCATGCGCTCGGTCGACTGCCGCGCCGCGGTGAGAAAGTGTCGCTTGGCGGCTTCGAGTTTGCCGTCGTGAAAGCCGACAAGCGGCGAATTGACGCGTTGCAGGTTCAGCGCGCCAGCGAGTAAGCCTGTGGCGAAAGACATTCACCCCATCCTCCTGTTACCGGCGGACAAGCCAAGGCTTAGCCGGCTTGTCGTTTTCGTGCTTGGCGCGTTGACGACACTGGCATTCGAACCGTTTGGCTGGTCATTACTGGCGCCCCTGCTGTTGCTCCCGCTGCTGCACATCTGCCTGACCGTCGCGCCCCGCGATGCGGCCGGGCATGCCTTCTGGTACGGCTTCGGGCTGTTTCTGACGGGAACGTACTGGATCTACATATCGGTGCACGTGTACGGCAACGCGGCGCTCTGGATCGCCGTATTGCTCATGGTGGGCCTCGCGCTGCTCATGGCGTCCCTGGTCGCCGTCGGCGGATGGCTGATCAGCCGGCTCTCGGAAGGAGAGCCCTGGCAGCTACTGCTGATCGGGCCAGCGGCCTGGGCGCTGGTCGAATGGACGCGCAGCTGGATACTGACCGGGTTTCCGTGGATGGCGCTCGGCTATGGCCAGATCGACGCGCCGATAGCGGGCTGGGCGCCGGTCATCGGCGTGTATGGCGTGTCTTTCATGCTCGTCGTCTCCGCCGCAGCGATCATCGCAACGGTCAGGGCCGCTACCGGTCGTGGCCGGCTTATCGGTATCGCGGCGGTCCTTGTGCCCTGGCTTACGGGTGGCGTCCTGGCGCTTGTCGACTGGACCGAACCGGACGGTGAACCACTCCGCGCGACCATCTTGCAGGCCGGCGTATCCCAGGACAAGAAATGGGACCGCGAGCAGTTATTGCCGATCATGGAGTACTACCACAGCGCGACATTGAGCGCCGCCGACAGCGACATCGTGGTATGGCCCGAGGTCGCCATCCCGGCACTTCAGGACCAGGTAGAGAGCTTCATCGCCCGCGTGGAAACGGATGCACGCATGAGTGGGCAGACGGTGTTGTTCGGAATCCTGGAACGCAGCTTCGAACGCAGTGCGGACGGGCGCATTTACAACAGCGTGATGCTGATCGGCGCGGCTGAGCGCCAGAGCTACCGCAAGCGCCATCTCGTGCCGTTCGGCGAGTATTTCCCGGTACCGCCGAGCGTACGGGAATGGATGAAGATGCAGAACCTGCCGCACGCGGATCTTGCCAGGGGTGACGAGATACAGCCGCTGCTTACAGCGGCCGACGGCACCCGCTTCGGCGTGGCGATCTGCTATGAGGATGCGTATGCAGCCGAGCAACGCTACGCGCTACCGGAGGCCGGCATCCTGATCAATGTGAGCAACGACGCCTGGTTCGGAGATTCGATCGCGCCACACCAGCACCTGGAAATCGCACGCATGCGATCGCTCGAATTCGGTCGCCCGGCATTGCGATCGACCAATACCGGTATCAGCGCTTTCATCGCCGCCGATGGCGCGTTGCTGCAGACGGGCAGGCAGTTCGCCCCTGAACTCATGACGGCGGATGTCCAGCCGCACCGGGGCATGACGCCGTACGCTGGCGGTGGGGATTGGCCCATCATCGGCCTCTGCCTGGCGATTCTCGGCCTGTTCTGGATTCGCAATCGAGCCAGCCTCTGATAGGCTTGCGGGTTTTCACACCCACACAAACAAGCGACACCGATGAGTACCCCGTACAAGCCCGAAATCGTCGAGCAGGAGGCCCAGCGCCATTGGCAAGAAGCGCGCAGTTTCGAGGTCGATGAAGACCCGGGCAAGGACAAGTTCTACTGCCTGACGATGTTCCCGTATCCGAGTGGCAAGCTCCACATGGGTCATGTGCGGGTGTTCACCATTTCCGACGTGATCGCACGCTACCAGCGCATGCTGGGCAAACACGTACTGCAACCCATGGGCTGGGATGCATTCGGTATGCCGGCCGAGAACGCGGCCATCAAGCATGGTGTTCCGCCGGCCGAGTGGACCTACAGGAACATCGCCGAGATGCGCGGGCAGCTCGATCGGCTGGGATATGCGTACGACTGGTCGCGCGAAGTCACGACCTGTCGTCCCGAGTATTACCGCTGGGAACAGTGGTTGTTCACGAAAATGTTCGAGAAGGGTCTCGTCTACAGGAAAAACTCGGTGGTCAACTGGGACCCGGTTGACCAGACGGTTCTTGCGAACGAGCAGGTCATCGACGGACGCGGATGGCGCTCCGACGCGCTCGTTGAACGCCGCGAAATTCCACAATGGTTCATGAAGACCACGGCCTACGCGGATGAATTGCTTGAGGAACTGGACCGCATGCCGGGGTGGCCCGAGTCGGTCAAGACCATGCAACGCAACTGGATCGGCCGCTCCGAGGGCGTCGAGTTGTCGTTCGACGTAAAGGGCGAAGACGAACCGCTGACTGTATACACGACACGTCCCGATACGCTCATGGGCGTGACCTACATGGCGGTCGCTGCCGAACATCCCCTGGCCGCGAAGGCGGCAAAGGACAACCCGGACCTGGCCGCGTTTATCGCGGAGTGCGTCAGGACCGACGCCGCCGAGGCGACCATCGAGACGATGGAGAAGAAAGGGATGCCGCTCGGCATTTCCGCCATCCATCCGCTGACCGGCGACGAGGTTCCGCTCTGGGTCGCGAACTTCGTGCTCATGAGCTATGGCACGGGTGCCGTCATGGCCGTTCCGGGGCACGACGAACGCGATTGGGAGTTCGCGAGGAAGCATGGCGTAACCATCAAGCAGGTTATTGCGCCGGCCGACGGTTCTCAAATCGATATCCAGGAACAGGTGTTTGTCGACAAGGGCGTGCTGGTCAACTCGGGCGAATTCGACGGCATGGATTATGCAACGGCGTTCAATGCAATCGCCGACCATTTCGAGCGGACAGGGCGCGGGCGCCGGACCGTGAATTACCGCCTGCGTGACTGGGGTGTATCGCGCCAGCGTTACTGGGGAACACCGATCCCCATCATTTACTGCGACGACTGCGACGCCGTGCCGGTACCCGAAGAGGACTTGCCCGTGGTATTGCCTGAAGACGTCACGGTCACCGGGACGGGATCGCCGCTCAAGGACATGCCGGAGTTCGTCAATGTCGCGTGCCCGAAGTGCGGCAAAGACGCGCGTCGCGAGACCGATACGTTCGACACGTTTGTCGAATCGTCCTGGTACTTCGCGCGCTACGCCTGCCCGGATAACGACACGACGATGCTCGACGAGCGGGCGGCCTACTGGACACCGGTCGATCAGTACACCGGGGGCATCGAACACGCGATTCTGCACTTGCTGTACTCGCGTTTCTTTCAGCGCGTCATGCGGGACGAGGGCCTGACCGACGTATCCGAGCCGTTCACCAATTTGCTGACGCAGGGCATGGTGCTCAAAGACGGCGCCAAGATGTCCAAGAACAAGGGCAACACGGTCGACCCCCAGGAGCTCATCAACAAGTACGGGGCCGATACGGTGCGCCTGTTCATGATGTTTGCGGCACCGCCCGAGCAGTCGCTGGAGTGGTCCGACGACGGTGTGCAGGGCAGCTATCGTTTCCTGAAGCGCTTCTGGCATGCGGTGATCGATCATGCGGCCGGCGGCCCGGTAGCGGCCCTGGATCTCAAGGCGCTCAATGACGCCCAGAAAGCGTTGCGGCGCAAGACGCACCAGACGATCGCGAAAATCGGCGACGATATCGGCCGCCGCAGCAGCTTTAATACCGCAGTGGCCGCCGCCATGGAGCTCCTCAATGCAGTCAACAGGTTTGATGACGATTCAGAGGCCGGACGCGCGGTGGAGCACGAGGCGCTCGAGGCCGTCGTGCTCATGTTGTCGCCGATGACGCCGCACATCTGCCATGCACTCTGGCAGACGCTGGGCCACGACACCGCCCTGATCGACCATCGCTGGCCGGACTTCGACGCGTCTGCGCTGGAGCTCGACATGATCGAACTCGTCGTGCAGGTTAATGGCAAGTTACGTGGCCGGGTTGCGGTGCCCGCCGATGCCGGCAAGGACGACATCGAGAAGCTCGCGATTGCGGACGACAACGTCCAGCGCTTCCTGGACGGCAAGGAAATTCGCAAGGTCATCGTCGTGCCGGGTCGCCTGGTGAACATCGTTGTCTAGGCTCAGTGCATACGTCCTGATGTTGCTTCTTGGAGGTTGCGGCTTCCACCTGCAGGGTGCGTTCACGACACCAGCGGCAATGGCGCGCACGTACATCGCGCCCAGTGACCCGCACAGCCTGTTCTACCGGGAGCTGCGCGCAGCCCTCCAGTCGTCCGGCGTCGACCTCGTCGACAATGCGGCCGGCGCGACCGCGACGTTCACGATCTCGTTCGACGAGACAGACCAGCGCGTACTGTCCGTCTCGGCGCGCAATGTGCCTACCGAGTACGAGGTTTATTATACGGTCAGGTACGCGCTCGAAGGCGGCTCCGGGCCGTTACTGGATTACCAGACGCTGACCCTGACCCGCAACTACACCTATAACCCGACGCTCGTGCTCGGCAAGGCGCGGGAAGAGGCGCTGCTGCGCGAGGCAATTGTCGATGACCTCGTGCGCATCGTGCTGAAGCAAATCTCCACGCTTTGAGCGGCGTTCTTACGGTTGCCGATACCGGCTACGAGCCGCTGGCGGCCCTGTTGGCGCGCTACGGGCTCACGCTTGTCGTCGAGGCGGATGATGCCGCTATCACGGGCAGCTTCTGGGGCGACGCGGAGGCCGGCGTTGTAGGGCACTCGGTGTTTGTGCGCGCCGATACACCCGTTCATTCCTTCCTGCACGAGTCCTGCCATGTGATCTGTATGGACGGTGCGCGGCGCAACGGCCTTGACCGCGATGCGGGCGGCGACGACCTCGAGGAAGCCGCCGTCTGCTATCTGCAGCTGGTACTCGCCGATTGCATCGAGGGTGTCGGCCAGGATCGCCTGATGGCCGATATGGATGCGTGGGGATACAGCTTTCGCCTGGGCAATTCCCGCGCCTGGTTCGACAAGGACGCCGAAGATGCCCGCAAATTTCTTGTGAATCACGGACTTATTGACGCGTCGGGCGCACCGACTTTCAACCTTCGTCCCTGATGCCGGCGCGAGGTGTATAGTTTCGTATGGCCTGGATTCGTTACCCCGTGTATTTCCTCGGCATCGCGTTCGTCACGTGGGCGCTGACCTACATGGAGCTGGCGTCTCCGGGCAGCCTGAAGCTGTATGTTTTCGTCGATGAGAACGATGTCCTCGGAACGAGCGAGTTCTCACCGGTCGAGATTATCCAGCCGATCATCCTTGGTGCATGCGGCGTCATCATGGGGTGGGTCGCGAGGTACTGCCCGTCTCAACGCCCGATCGCGTTCCTGTTCGGCGGCATGGCGCTGGTCTTCCTGATCCGCGAACTCGACTACTTCCTGGACCGATACATCGTCAACAACCTCTGGCAGGTGCTCGTCGCGATCGTCGGAGCGCTGGTCATGGCGTACACTTACCGGCACCGCCGACGCCTGCGTATTGCATTGGCCCGGATCTGGCCGTCGCCCGGGCTGACGTTCCTGTTTTGCGGGGCCGTGATCCTGTTCGCTTTCGTCTGGCTGGTGGGCCACGAACCCTTGTGGATGTCGATTCTGGGCGACGCCTATCAGCGCGTCGTCAAGCTCGCGGTCGAGGAGTTTATCGAACTGATCGGCTACTTCCTGTGGATGGTGGGAACCATCGAATATGCGTTCCAGGCCCGGGCTATTGCGTATCGCACACCTCAACCGGCCGCCCGGCGGCGCCGCGAAAAGCGACGGGGGAATTCGCAAGGCACGTTCTAGTTCGGCCGCTCAGGACTGGCTGACGCGCACCCGGCACGCGTTGGGGCGGAGTCCGGCGCCTCGTGCAGCCTCGAGCAGCGTCTCTGCCTCGTAACGAAGCCGGCTCGCCCAGGCCGGGGAGGCGGCAATGATAACGAGGTCCCCTTCTTCGCGGAGGTTGGCGGCAACGATTGCGCCGGCGTAGTCGGCGGGCAGCGCTTTGCTCAGAACGTGCGTCAGCTCGCCCATCTTCCTGGCGCGGCGAACTATGTCGCCTAACTCCCCGCCACTATTGGGATTTAGCAGATTCTTCAGCTTGTCTGAGGCCATAAAAATGTGACGCAGTTGGCGCTTTTTTCCCGTCGCAGGTGACGCAGGTCGCCCTTACGGATCATAACCTTGTAATGATTTCCGACATTATGCATATTGTCGCACACGATAAAGGCAAACCCGCTGCGAGGCGGGGACGCAAAACCACCGGCCCTGGACACTAACAGGCAGGGCAGCGGGGCTACCGAAGTGAGCAGGGACTGCAAGTTTAGAACAACGCGAAGAAGCGAGCACGGCAATATCGACCGTGATCTCGCGGCTTGCACGCATACGCGTAATAAGACAGCAACGTATCCGAGGCATACTCGATGAACGTAGTACTATTTGGCAAGGGGTTTGGTAAGCCCCGTCAGCTCAGCCTGTCGGGCCCGATCGCCGGGCTCGCGGCCACCGCGTTTGCGCTCGTTGTCATGGGTTCCGGTTTTGTCGGTGGGTACTACTATTCCTCAAGCACGGGTTCCGGCGTCAGCAACTCGGAACTAGGTGAGTTGGCCGGCGAGCTCGACGCGCAGCGCGAGTACATCGCCGCTATCC
>JAOUNK010000132.1 GCA_029881015.1 Gammaproteobacteria bacterium
TCGTAATCGTCTTCATGACAAGAGATGCGCTGAACCGCTTTCGCAGTTCCGAAGGGTGGCGCGTCGGCGTTGACGGCTCCGTCGCACTGATCGACATCGGCGCGGGCAAGACGATTGACACCGACAATGTGCGTGACCCGATCGTCGGGTTCATCTATGGCTCCAAGGGCCTGATGTATAACCTGACGCTCGAGGGCACGAAGTTCACGAAGATCGAGAGGTAAGCAGGCCGTTGCCAACAGACCCGATCGACAAATTCCAGGGCTGGCTTCGCAAGGTCGGGAAGATACTCGGCGGCGGCCTTTACAGCGGAGGGATTGCCGCAACGCTCTCGGCCGGGGCGCTGGCGCTGGCTGCCGAAGAAGGCAGCAACCCGGAAGTTGTGGCGCCGCCGGCGTCGACCCACATGTCCGAAGAGCTGCGAAGCGCCATCACGAAAATCGTGATTCTGCCGATCAACGGCGACGCCCAGGAGGCCGTTACGGGTACTTACGGCCAGAAGACGCTCGGGATGGCGGGCGGTGCGGCCAAGGGCTCCGGGATCGGTAATATCCCGGTCGAGGTGGGCCACGTGCCCATCAACATCCCGATCCCGCTGCTCCGGGAAATCGGCATGCTCGTGGGCGGTATCACCGGCACGGCGCAGCGCCAGGTCCAGGAACTCAGGGACCGCCTGACCGAGGATCTTTCGGATGCCGTCGAGCAGCCTCTGACCAACTCGGCGCTCGCAACCGATGTGTTCTGGGAGTTGAAGAACGTCAACTCACTGGACCCGAAGCTGTTCGCCGTCACCACGCCGATTCCCGAAGGTACCGACGCGATTCTCTACGTCAGTATCGATGAGCTCACGCTCAACGTGCAGAATAAAGAGGCGATTATCACGACCGTGGCGACGGCGAGACTGGAACGTTTGTCCGACCGGACCACCCTGTACCGCAAAGAGGTCAAGTACGAAGACCGCGATACGCTCAGGAACTGGCTCAGGGACGACTCGGCGCTGTGGCACCAGTATCGCGTGTTTGCCAGGCATTACATCGGCAGGGAGATTTCGGCCGAGCTTTACGAGCGCGTTGCGACACCGGCAACCCTGGTACCGGTGCCGAGCGATACGATCAAGAGCATCAAGAAGAACAACTGGCAGGGTCGCAGCGAGTCGCCGACACCGACGCTTGCCTGGCAGTTCGAGCTGTCGGAGGAGGCCGCGAGTGCGGCTGCAGGTGCCGAAATCCTCTGGGACGTCGAGATCTATGACGCCAGTCGCCCTGTCTATTCCGCGCAGCGGGTGTCCGGCCTGCAGCATACGGTCATGACGCCGCTGGAGCCCTGCAAGACATACCGCTGGTCCGTGCGCCCGAGCTACCACAAGGGCAGTGAGCGCAGGAACGGCTGGTGGATGCGCGCGGTGTCAGCAGCCGGCTTTAACAACGGAAACGTCGGCAGAGCCGTATCTGAGGCGCATGCCTATATCCAGGACTTCGCGTCCCTGGAAGTGAAATGCCGGTAAGGTCCGAACCCCCGACTGGCTAATCGACCGCTTTCGCGATACGTCCCTGCACCTTGGCGCGCTGGGCAAATTCTTCCTGCCACTGCGAACGGTGGGACGCCGGCGCGATCTGCACGGCGGTCACCTTGTACTCCGGGCAGTCCGTCGCCCAGTCGCCGTATTCCGTCGTCACGACGTTGGCGCCGGTTTCGGGGTTGTGGAAGGTCGTGTAGACGACACCCGGTTTCACGCGGGTCGTGATCTTTGCGCGTAACGCGATGTCGCCCTTGCGACTTGCCAGCGAAACCATCTGGCCGTCCTTGATGCCGCGCATCTCGGCGTCCGAAGGATGCACTTCGAGCAGGTCTTCGCCGTACCAGACGTTGTTCGCGGTGCGTCGCGTCTGTGCCCCGACGTTGTACTGCGACAGGATGCGGCCCGTCGTCAGCAACAGCGGGAACTTGCGGTTGGTTCGTTCCTCGGTCGGGACATAGTCGGTTTCGACGAACAGCCCCTTACCGCGCACGAATGCGTCGACATGCATGATCGGTGTGCCCATCGGCGCGCTGTCGTTGCAGGGCCACTGGACGCTGCCAACCTTATCGAGGAAGTCGAAGCTGACGTTGTTGAACGTAGGCGTCAACTCGGCGATTTCATCCATGATCTGGGCGGCATTGTCGTAATGCATCGGGTAGCCCATGGCCTGCGCCAGCTCCTGCGTAATCAGCCACTCATCCTTGCCCTGCTGCGGTTCCATGACCTTGCGAACGCGATTGATGCGGCGCTCGGCATTGATAAACGTGCCGTTCTTTTCAAGGAAGGATGTGCCGGGCAGGAAAACGTGTGCGAACTTCGCCGTTTCGTTCAGGAACAGGTCCTGGACCACGATGCATTCCATGTTCGAGAGTGCGGCTTCGACGTGGTGGGTGTCGGGATCCGATTGCGCGACGTCTTCGCCCTGGATGTACATGCCTTTGAATTGACCGGCACAGGCGGCGTCGAACATGTTGGGGATACGGAAGCCCGGCTCGGGGTCCAGCGTGACGCCCCAGTGCTGCTCGAACTGCGTGCGCACTTCTTCGCCCGAGATATGCCGGTAGCCCGCAAGCTCGTGAGGGAATGAGCCCATATCGCAGGAGCCCTGGACGTTGTTCTGGCCACGCAGCGGGTTCACGCCGACGCCGGAGCGACCGAGGTTGCCCGTCGCCATCGCGAGATTGGCCATGCCCATCACCATCGTCGACCCCTGGCTGTGCTCGGTCACGCCGAGGCCATAGTAGATGGCACCGTTTCTCGCGCTGCCGTAGAGACGCGCCGCGGCACGAATGGTATCGGCATCGACGCCCGATACTTTCGCCACCTCTTCGGGCGAGTTCTCGGGCCGCAGGATCATCGCCTTCCACGCTTCCCAGGACTCCAGGTCGCAGCGCTCCCGCACGTATTCTTCGTCCGCGAGTCCTTCGCTGACGATGACATGCGCGAGTGCATTGATGATCGGCACGTTGGTGCCCGGCAGCAGGTCGAGGTGGTGTGCGGCCTTGATATGCGGCGAGCGCACCAGCCCGATTTTTCGCGGGTCTACGACGATGAGTTGCGCGCCCTCGCGCAGGCGGCGCTTCATCTGTGACGCAAAAACCGGATGACCCGCTGTCGGGTTGGCCCCGATGACCACGATGACATCGGCATCCATGACACTGTCGAATGGCTGCGTGCCGGCTGACGTGCCGAGCGTGGTCTTGAGGCCATAGCCGGTGGGCGAGTGACACACGCGCGCGCAGGTGTCGACATTGTTGTTGCCCATGGCGGCCCGGACGAGCTTCTGTACGACGAACACTTCCTCGTTGGTGCAACGTGAGGACGTAATGCCGCCGATTGACTTGCGGCCGTATTTCTCCTGGATTGCCTTGAAGCGATCCGCAGTGAACTGAATCGCTTCGTCCCACTCGACTTCTCGCCAGGGGTCCGAGGTGTTCTCGCGGATCATCGGTTTCAGCACGCGATCGCGGTGCGACGCATAGCCCCAGGCGAAGCGGCCCTTGACGCAGGAGTGACCATGGTTGGCCTGGCCATCCTTGTACGGCGTCATGCGGACGACCTGGTCGCCTTTCATTTCGGCCTGGAACGAACAACCGACGCCACAGTAGGCGCAGGTGGTCACCACCGCGTGGTCGGGCTGGCCATGATCGACAATGCTTTTTTCCATGAGCGTGGCCGTCGGGCACGCCTGTACGCAGGCGCCACACGACACGCACTCGGAATCGAGGAAGTCTTCATTGATACCGGCCGCAACCTTGGAGTCGAAACCGCGGCCGGCGATTGTCAGCGCAAATGTGCCCTGCACCTCGTCGCAGGCGCGCACGCAGCGTGAGCAGACGATGCACTTCGAGGCGTCGAACTGGAAATAGGGGTTACTGGTATCGACGGGCGCATCGAGATGATTCTTGCCGTCGAAGCCGTAGCGCACATCGCGCAGGCCTACGGCCCCGGCCATGTCCTGCAGCTCGCAGTCCCCGTTGGCAGAACAGGTCAGGCAGTCGAGCGGGTGATCGGAGATGTAGAGCTCCATCACGTTGCGTCGCAACGCGGCGAGCGCGTCGGTCTGGGTGCGGATCTTCATGCCGGCCTCGACCGGCGTGGTGCAGGAGGCGGGGTAGCCCTTGCGGCCGTCTATTTCGACGAGGCAGAGGCGGCAGGAGCCGAAAGGCTTCAGGCTGTCCGTGGCGCAGAGCTTGGGGATGTCGATACCCGATTCGCGCGCCGCACGCAGGATGCTGGTGCCGGCCTTGACGGTGGCCGGGAGACCATCGATCTCCACCTGGACCGTTTCCCCGGTTGCGCCCGCTGGCGTACCGAGATCCGCCTGGCGTGTCTTGTTCATGTCTCGTCACCCCCCGATGCGAAGTCTTCCGCGAAGTGTTTCAGCACGCTGCGGACCGGGTAGGGCGTCATGCCGCCCATGGCACACAGCGAGGCAGCCTCCATGGTATCGCAGAGTTCGACCAGTAAATCGTAATTCGCCTCGCGTTCCTCGCCCTTGATCATGCGGTCAATGATCTCCACGCCCCGCGTGGAGCCAATCCGGCACGGCGTGCACTTGCCACAGGACTCGATCGCGCAGAACTCCATGGCGAAGCGTGCCTGCCCTGCCATATCGACCGTGTCATCGAAGACGACGATGCCGCCGTGGCCAATCATTGCGCCAATCGCCGCAAACGCCTCGTAGTCGAGCGGCGTGTCGAGCTGCGACTCGGGCAGGTAAGCGCCGAGCGGGCCGCCTACCTGTACCGCCTTGACCGGGCGGCCGGAGGCCGTGCCGCCGCCGTACTCATCAATGAGTTCGCGCAGCGTAACGCCGAATGATTTTTCGACGAGTCCGCCGCGCCTGATGTTGCCGGCGAGCTGGAACGCAAGTGTCCCCTTGGAGCGATTGACGCCCATACCCGCATAGCGTTCGCCGCCGAGATTGACGATGTTGGGCACCGACGCGAGCGTCACGACGTTGTTGACGACGGTCGGCTTGCCGAACAGACCCTCGTGGGCGGGCAGGGGTGGCTTGTAACGCACGATGCCCTTCTTGCCTTCCAGGCTTTCAAGCATGGCGGTCTCTTCGCCGCACACATAAGAGCCCGCGCCGAGGTGCAGTTCGACGTCGAAATCAAACCCGCTGCCCTGGATGTCGGACCCGAGCCAGCCGGCCTCGCGCGCCGTTTCAATCGCGCGTGCCAGGATCGTGTGCGTCAGCGGATACTCGGATCGCAGGTAAATGTAAGCCTTGTCGGCGCCGACCGCGAAGCCGGCAATCGCGAGTGCCTCGAGCAGGCCGAACGGATCGCCTTCCATGAGCATGCGATCCGAGAACGTACCGCTGTCGCCTTCGTCGGCATTGCAGGCAATGTACTTTTGCGGACCCGCCGCGTCGGCCACGGTGCGCCACTTGATGCCGGTGGGAAAGCCCGCACCGCCGCGGCCGCGCAGACCCGACGCCGTGACCGCGTCGATGACCGCGTCGGGCCCCATCTCCCAGGCCTTTTGCAGGGCCTTGAAACCCTGGTGGAGCAGGAAATCCTCGAGCGAGAGCGCTTCGATCAGGCCGCAGCGCCAGAACGTCCAGCGGTCCTGGCTTATCAGGTACGGCACCTCGTTGATGGGCCCGAGCCGCTTCTCGTGGTCGCCACCTGCCAGCAAGCCGGCTGCAAACAGGTCCGGTATGTCGGCTGCTGCGACGTTGCCGTAAGCAATCCGCGTGCCGTCGACGTCGACCTCGACGAGCGGTTCGAGCCAGCAAGCGCCCCACGAACCGTTGCGCACGATCTGGATCGACGCACCTGCCTGTTTCGCCGCGCGTGCGATAGCGACCGCAACGGCGTCAGCGCCGACCGAAACGGATGTGGTCTCGCGCGGGACGTAAACTTTTACAGCACTCATTTCTCCGCCCCCCGCAGATCAGCGACGAGCGCATCGAAGCGCGCTGCATCGACCCTGCCAATCGTTTTACCGTTCACCATGACGGCCGGGGCACAGGCACAGTTACCGAGGCAATAAACGGGCTCAATCGTCGTCCCGGCATCGACCGCCGCATGCGCGTGTTGCGTCAGCTCACGACTGCCCATCGCCTGGCAGGCCTCGGCCTGGCAAATCTTGACGATGTTTCTGCCCGGCTGCGCGGTCCGGAAGTCGTGATAGTACTCGACCACGCCATGCACGTCGGCACGCGACAGGTTCAGCGCCTGCGCGAGCTGCCGGATCGTGTCTTCGGATACCCAGCCATGGGCCTGCACGATCGCCTGCAGGATCTGCACGAGCATCTCCGGCCTCGCGTCAAAGCGTTGGACGATGTTTGAAATTGACTCTGTAGTCTGGTCAGTCATCAGGCAATTCGATCCTCGCCAGCGTAAATGTTGAAGTTGTCGCCGCGCAAAAACCCTACCAGCGTCACATTGAACTCCCGGGCCAGCTCGACCGCAAGGCTCGACGGTGCGCTCACGGCCGCGAGCAGCGGCATGCCCGCGACCAGCGCCTTTTGCATGAGTTCGAAACTCGCGCGCCCGGACACCATCAATCCCGTCTCGTGGGCGGGAAGGCGGTTGGCGGACAGGAGTGCGCCGATAATCTTGTCGACCGCATTGTGGCGCCCGACGTCCTCGCGCACGATAAGTAGTTCACCCCGTGCGTCGAAGGCAGCGGCGGCGTGCAAGCCACCGGTCGTGTCGAAGACGGCCTGCGCGCTACGCAGCCGATCCGGAATGCTGACGAGCACCTCGCGAGAGAACATGCCGCGACGTGCCACGAGCGGCTCCGCGCCCTGTGCACGCAGGGCGTCCAGCGAGGCTTTGCCGCAGATGCCGCAGCTCGAGGTCGTGTAGAAGTGACGCTGCAGGCGCTCGAGATCGACGTCTACCCCGTCTTCGAGTTCGACGCGAATCGCATTCTCGCCGCTGCAGGGTTTCACGATCGCGACATCCTCGCGGGATCGCAGGACTCCCTCGCCAAACAGGAAACCCAGGGCGAGGTCGTCGTCGTCACCGGGTGTGCGCATGGTGATCGAGATGCTCTGCGTTCGTCGCTCGCCATCTGCCTCGAAACCCAGGCGAATCTCCAGCGGCTCTTCGACAGCCACGCTGTCGTGCACGGATTCGCGCAAATCACCGCGAATTCTTGCGACCAAAATCGGCTGGCTGCGACCTGACATGAATCTGAAGTCCGAATACCGGGCAGGGCAGTATATCGTAGCGGCGCGGCCTGCAGCGCGTAATGAGAATCGTTCTCAAAATTCGCCGACATCGTGGCGCTGCGCCGTTATGCGGGCGTTCAGGAAACTTAGGTAATATGCGCGCCTTGGATACCCGATTGACTGCACTTTTCAGGAGATTTCAAGTTGAGCAAAATCGCACGCCGCAAATTCCTCCAGCTTTCAGCCGTCGCGGCTGCAGGCTGCTTCGTACAACCCGGCCGTGAAGCCCGCGCGTCAGATCTGCCGCAGCTGGCGGAAGACGATCCGATGGCGAAGGCCATGAAGTACACGCACGACGCGTCGACGGTCGACGCTGCATCGCGCAACAATCCTGCCGCTGACCAGACCTGCGCCAACTGTGCACTGGTCCAGGGTGCCGATGGCGACGCATGGCGTCCCTGCCAGATCTTCCCGGGCAAGGCTGTCAACGCCAATGGCTGGTGCTCGGTCTGGGCGCCAAAAGCCTGATCGACAGCAAGATAGTTGCAAGTGGAACGCCGGCTGACATGCCGGCGTTTTCATTTGTACAATGCGTTGGTGCAGGCCGAGCCTGTGATCACCGCACTGGAGACCCACCTTGTTTGAATCCCTGCAGGCCGCGCCGGCCGACGCCATCCTCGGCCTCATTACCGAGCACAAGAACGATCCGCGACCCGAGAAGATCGATCTCGGTGTCGGTGTGTTTCGCACCGCCGAGGGTGAAACGCCGGTGCTCGATGTGGTCAAGCTGGCCGAGCAGCGCATCATCGATACGCAGGAGAGCAAGGCCTACATAGGCACCGCCGGCGACCCGCAGTTCAATGCGGCCATGCAGGACCTCATGTTCGCGGACTCCGTCGACCCCGCGCGCATCGGCACCATCCAGGCGCCCGGCGGATCGGGCAGTCTGCGCGTCGCAGCGGGCCTGATCCTGCGGGCGAACCCGAATGCGAAGGTCTGGGTCAGCGATCCAACGTGGGCAAACCACATACCGTTGCTGGGTGGAGCGGGCCTCAGGCTTGAATCGTATCCGTACTACGACACCGGGAATCACGTCATCCATATCGACCGGATGCTCGACACGCTGCGCAAGGCTGACGCCGGTGACATCGTGTTACTGCATGCCTGTTGCCACAACCCGTCCGGGCTCGATCCGTCGGACGAGGAGTGGGAAGCGATCGGTGACGTCATTCTCGAGCGCGGCCTGGTGCCGTTCGTCGACATGGCCTACCAGGGCTTCGCGCGGAGCCTCGCCGAAGATGCTTTCGCGGTGCGCCACCTGGCAAGCCGCGTCCCCGAGATGATCGTCTCGGGATCCTGTTCCAAGAATTTCGGACTTTATCGCGACCGGGTGGGCAGCCTGTCACTGCTGGCGGCGGACAAGGCGTCTCGCGATATCGTCTACAGCCAGATCAACAACGTGGTACGAACGATCTACTCCGTGCCGCCCGACCACGGTG
>JAOUNK010000133.1 GCA_029881015.1 Gammaproteobacteria bacterium
CCCCGGTTGAGGAAAAAAGCGGTCCCCGTAGAGGTGGTGGATGACGCCCTGCGAACGCTCATCGGCAACATGTTCGAAACCATGTACGACGCGCCCGGCATTGGCCTTGCCGCGACGCAGGTCGACGTGCACCAGCGCCTGCTGGTCGCCGATATCTCCTCGGACAAGTCGGAGCCCCATGTGCTGATCAACCCCGAGATCATCGAGAAGGATGGCGTAACCGTCACCGATGAGGGATGCCTGTCGGTGCCCGGCTACTACGAGTCAGTGACGCGTGCGGAACATATCCGCGTGCGCTTTCTGGATCGCGAGGGTGAAATCCAGGAGATGGAGGCCGCCGGATTGCTGGCCGTGTGCATACAGCACGAAATCGATCACCTCGACGGCAAGTTGTTCGTGGACTACCTGTCCGAGGCCAAGCGCCAGCGCATTCGCAAGAAGCTGGAGAAAGAACGCCGCCAGGGGGCGATCGCGCTCTAGGCGAGCCTTGCATCGGCACACACCACCATGACCTCACCCAGGATTATTTTCGCCGGTACGCCGGACTTCGCGCTTGCGTCACTGACGGCGCTCGTCGAGGCCGGTCGCGTACCTGTTGCCGTGCTGACGCAACCGGATCGCCCGGCCGGACGCGGCAAAAAGCTGACGGCGAGTCCCGTAAAAAGGTATGCAGAGGCGCAGGGGATACCGGTCATGCAACCCGTCACGTTGCGCGACGATGCCGTCGCGGCAGCGCTTGCGGCGCTGCAGCCCGACCTCATGGTCGTTGCGGCGTACGGTCTCATCCTGCCGCAGAACGTACTCGATATCCCGACGCATGGTTGCCTCAACGTGCATGCGTCCGCGCTGCCGCGCTGGCGAGGTGCCGCGCCGATCCAGGCGGCCATTCTCGCTGGCGATGCGTCGACCGGCGTGAGCCTGATGGCGATGACGGCCGGCCTCGACTGCGGTCCCGTGTTTCACATCGAGAGGCTTGCAATCGGCGCAGACGAGTCCGCGGGCGAGCTGCACGACCGGCTTGCGGAACTCGGCGGCGCCGCGCTGGTTGAGCATCTCGACAGCATCCTGGGCGGCGAGCTCCGCGCGACCGAACAGGATGAGTCGCAGACGACCTACGCGCCGAAGATCGAAAAGAGCGACGCCGCCATCGACTGGTCGCGGCCCGCCGCCGATCTCGCCCGCTGCGTGCGTGCCTACAACCCATTCCCGGGTGCGTACTTTTTCTCGGGAGAAACCCGCATAAAAGCCTGGCGCGCAACCGCCGTTGACGGCGCTGCCGAACCCGGCACCGTCCTGCGCTGCGACCAGGAAGGTGTCGTCGTCGCCTGTGGTTATGGCGCACTGCGCCTCGACGAGCTGCAGTTGCCGGGCAAGCGTCGAGCAGCGGCCCGGGAGTTCGCGGGCCAGCTCGACCTGTCCGGGACCCGGCTGGGCTAGCGATGGCAAACGCAGGGGCAAAGACAAGGGCGCTTGCCGCAGAGATCGTCGATGCAGTCGCCAACGGCGGTCAATCGCTGGATGCCGCGCTCGCGCAACAAGAAGGGCGCGTGCTGCCCGGCGAGCGTTCCCTGCTGCGCATGCTGTGTTTCGGGGTTGTGCGCAATCACTGGCAGTTGCAGCACTGGATCGGGAAGCTGATCGATCGGCCGCTCAAGAAGCGGGACAGCATCATCAACGCGTTGCTGGCGGTTGGCCTGTTCCAGCTCTGGGATACACGCGTTCCCGATCACGCCGCGGTTTCGCAAACGGTCGAAGCGGCGCGTCAGCTGCGCCGGCCGCAACTGGCGGGGCTCGTCAACGCCTGCATGCGCCGTTTTGGTCGCGAGCATCTCGTCGAACAGCTCGGGGGGACTGAGGAGGTTACCTGGAACCATCCCGCGTGGCTGATCGAGGCCCTGCGCAAGGACTGGCCGGATGACGTCGAGGGCATACTCGAGGCGAACAACGCACGCGCGCCGATGTGGCTGCGCGCCAACGCGAAACGGCAGTCGGCCGCGGAGTACCAGGCTCGCCTTGCCGATGAGGGCATAGCGGCCGACCTGCTTGCCGGCATCCCGGACGCGGTTCGCCTCCGGGAGCCTCGTGGCGTCGACGAACTGCCCGGCTTCATGGAAGGCGATGCATCGGTCCAGGACGCCGCCGCTCAAATCGCGGCTCGCTGGCTGATGACCGGCAATCCGAGCCGCGTACTCGACGCCTGCGCCGCCCCGGGCGGCAAAAGCGGCCACCTGCTGGAGCTCGGTGGCGAGGGTTTCGACCTGACGGCTATCGACAGCGACGCGCAGCGCATCGAACGGGTGCGCGAGAACCATGAGCGGCTCGGCCTCAATGCAACGATTATGGTCGCCGATGCATCCAATCCCGGAGAGTGGTGGGATGGCACTCCTTTCGATGCGATTCTGCTCGATGCACCCTGTTCCGCAACCGGAGTGATCCGGCGCCATCCCGATATCAAGTTGCTGCGGCGCGCCAGTGACAGCAATGATCTCAGTGCCCTGCAGGGGGCGATCCTGGGCGCGTTGTGGCAGGTGCTGGCGCCGGGCGGGCGGTTGTTGTACGTCACCTGTTCGGTGCTCGCAGTGGAGAACGACAGCGTAGTGCAAGGATTCCTGGAGACCCATGGCGACGCGGTGGAAGACGCCCTGTTGCCAAATAACAACGTCCGCGATCTAATGCGGAGGAAGGCGTGCGGCTACCAGGTCTTGCCGGGGACGGCAGGACTGGATGGCTTCTACTACGCATGCCTCGTCAAGAAGGTCTCCTGAAGAAGTCGATGTCACCCAAACCCGCAGGAACTAGCAGGACTGGCAGCCGGTACGCCTTGCTCGCACTGGTCGCTGCGCTCGTCCTGGGCACGGTCTTTGCGCAGGACCTCGAGCGTGAGGGTTACTTCGAAGTCCGTTCCGCATCGACCGAGCAGCTCGATGGCGTCCACACGCTTGATGCGCGCTTGCAACTCGTGCTGTCCTCCGAGGCACTCGCCGCACTGGAAAGCGGCGTTACGCTGATTATCGAACTGCAGTTACAGGTGATACGCGAGCGTCGATTCATCGTCGATGCGGTGGATGCGGAGCTCACACAGACTTACGAGCTCGAGTATTCGCCGATCACCCAGCGCTACATTGTTCGCAGTATCAACAGTGGAGATCAGGATTCCTTCGCGACGCTCTACTCCGCGCTAAACAGCCTGGGCCGTGTCCAGGGATACCCCGTTATTGACGACGCGTTGCTGGACGCCGGTTCGGACTACCGCGTCCGGCTGCGGGCCATGCTCAATACGGAGCGCTATCCTGCCGCACTGCGAGTCCTGTTTTTCTGGCGCGGCCAGTGGCAGTTACAAAGCGAATGGTTTGAATGGTCGCTCGAACGCTAAAACGCGCCCTGTATACGCTGATCGCGGCGTCCGGCGTCGGCATGGCGCTCGCGGCCCTGTTCCTGCTGACACAGACCGTGCAGAAGTCGGCGGACTTCGACCGCATGCAGGAGATCATTCTCTGGATCAACATCGTCGGCGGTGTGCTGCTCATCGCGTTGTTGATCGGCAACCTCGCGCGCCTGTTCCGCGACTACCGCACCAACGTTCCGGGGGCGAAGCTCAAGGCGCGCATGGTTGGCATGTTCGTCGGCCTGGCCGTGCTGCCGCTGATCGTCGTCTTCTACTTTTCAACGCAGTTCATCAATCGAGGCATCGACAGCTGGTTCGATGTGGAAGTCGAGGAGGGTCTCGACAACGCGCTGGCATTGAGCCAGGCTGCTCTCGAGTTCCAGAAGCGCCGCAACCTGCAGGCGACCCAGGCCGCCGCACAGCGCCTCGCGACGACGAACGACCGGCAGGTTGTCTTCGAACTCGGCATGTTGCGTCGCGAAAGCGGCGCGAGCGAGATGACACTGTACGGCGACAACAACACCGTGCTGGCGACCAGCAGTGACAGCGCGACGGCGCGACTGCCGAAACCGCTGACCGAAGAAGTGGTTCTGCAGATGCAGCAGGCGCGACCGTTCGTCAGCCTGGAGTCACTGGCGACGGGCCAGGTCGAAGTGCGCACGGCCGTCGTGTTTACGTACCGCGGCAGCCGGTCACAGCAGGTGCGCGTCGTGCAGGCCCACTACCCGGTTGCGGACCGGCTCGGGAAGATGGTGGGCAGCGTCGAGCGCTCGTACCAGGAGTACCAGCAGCTCGTGTTCTTCCGTGAAGACCTCAAGGATCTTCTGACCTGGACGCTCGCTTTCGTGCTGTTGCTGAGCCTGCTGACCGCGATCATGGGTGCGTTCGTGTTGTCGCGCAGGCTCGTCGCGCCGATCCAGGACCTCGTTGCCGGTACGCGCGCGGTTGCAATGGGCGACTTCGACACGCGCCTGCCCACGCCGTCGCGTGACGAAATCGGTTTCCTGATCAGCTCGTTCAACGACATGACACAGCGCCTTGCCACGGCGCGACGCGAGGCGAGTCTCAGCCAGGCACTGGTCGAAGCAGAGCGCACCAACCTCGAAGTCATCCTGGCGCGCCTGTCCACGGGCGTACTCGCGCTCGAGGCCGATCTCAGGATTCGAAACGCCAACCAGGCGGCAGGATCGATTCTCGGTGTGGATCTCGAGCGCTGTTCCGGGAAGCCGCTGGTGGAAGCGGCCAGGGGCCACGCCCTGCTCGAACAATTCGTCGACGTTGCGCGTGTCCATCTCGATGCCGGTGAAACCGAGTGGCGCGAGCAGATTGTGCTGCGCGGTGAAGTCGGCCGGCGTGTACTGACCTGCGCCTGCACGGCGCTGCCGGGCGATGAAGATCACGCCGCAGGCTACGTTGTCGTTTTCGATGACATTACGGCCCTGTTGCAGGCCCAGCGGGACGCCGCGTGGGGCGAAGTGGCCCGCAGGCTGGCGCACGAAATCAAGAACCCGCTGACGCCGATTCAGCTGTCGGCCGAACGCATGCGCCACAAGTACCTGCCAACCATGTCGGAAGAAGACGCGCAGATCCTGGATCGCGCCACGCACACGATCGTGCAACAGGTCGAGGCGATGAAGGAGATGGTCAACGCGTTCAGTGACTACGCGCGCGCGCCGGACATGGAAATGAGCCGCTTCGATCTCGACAAGCTGGCGCACGAAGTCGTCGACCTGTATCGCGCGCAGGAGAGCAAGGCGAAAATCGTCCTCACGTCAGACCCGACCATGCCACTGGTCGAGGCCGACGTGGGCCGGATACGGCAGATACTGCACAACCTGATTCGCAATGCGGTCGAGGCGCTCGAAAGCTCGGAGGACGGCCAGATCGATGTGCACGTCAGCGCTGCCGAGATCGATGGCGTGGATATCGTGCAGATCAAGGTAGAGGACAACGGGCCGGGCTTCCAGTCGGGTTCCGTCAGCCAGATTTTCGATCCCTATGTCACGACCAAGCCGAAAGGCACGGGCCTGGGTCTTGCGATCGTCAAGAAACTGGTGGAAGAACACGTCGGGTCGATCAGGGCCCGGAATCGTAAGGATGGGGGAGCGATGATCAGCATACGGTTGCCCGTGAACGAAGCGGCACGTGAGCTAATGATTGCGAAGGCGCCTGGACGCGTCGAAAAAAGGAGGGAACAAGCATGAGTAATCCTCATGTACTGGTGGTCGACGACGAAGAAGACATTCGTGCGTTGATCAAGGACATCCTGGCGGACGAAAGCTACGGCGTGACCGTGGCCGCGAACGCAGCCGAGGCCCGCAGCGCACGGGCGAATCGCAGGTTCGACTTGATCCTCCTCGATATCTGGATGCCCGATACCGACGGCATCACGTTGCTCAGGGAGTGGTCAGACGGCGGTGAGCTCAATTGCCCCGTTGTCATCATGTCGGGACACGGCACGGTCGATACCGCTGTCGAGGCGACGCGACTTGGCGCGTTCGATTTTGTCGAAAAGCCCCTGTCCCTTGCGAAGCTTCTGCGCACGGTGGAAGCCGCCCTTGAATCGGCGGGCAAACAATCGAGAGCAGCACGCAAGTTGTTGCCGTCATTGCTGGCACCCGTCGGACGCAGCGCCCTGATGCAAGGTCTCCGGGAGCGCGTGCAGCAATACGCGCGACATGAAGGAACGGTCCTGATGAGCGGCGAACCCGGCACGGGACGCGGTGCCTTTGCGCGCTACCTGCACGGACTGAGTTCTCGCGCCGATGAGCCGCTTACGACGCTGTCGGCGGCCTCGATAACGGAAGCGAATTGCGAAGAGCAGTTGCTGGGCAGCGAACGCAACGGCGAAGTGTCGGTCGGCGCCCTCGAGCGTGCCTCTGGTGGCACGCTGGTGATCGACGAGCTTTCCGATCTCGGGCTCACGGCACAGAAAGTCCTGTTCGGCGCACTCGAGAGCGGCCGCTTTACGCGCAATGGCGGCACGGTGCCCGTCAATGTGGATGCGCGCATCGTCGCGACCGTTGGCCCGGAGTACGAGGCACGTATCGTGGCCGGGGAGCTGCGCCGGGATCTCGTATCGCTTCTCAGTGAACTGTCGCTGCGAATCCCGCCATTGCGTGAGTACGCCGAGGATGTGCCGGAGCTGTTGACCTACTACGTCGACAAGCTGGTCGATGCGGAGGGGCTGACGTTTCGCCGCTTCAGTGTTGCAGCCCAGAACCGGCTGCGCAACTACCCGTGGCCCGACAACGTCCGCGAACTCAAGAACCTGGTTCGCCGCCTGCTGTTGTCCGGTAGCAGTGAGGACATCACGCTCGACGAGGTAGAAGCCGAAATTTCCGCCACCAATCCGGCCGATGAGCCGCTCGTCAAACAGGACCTGCTGGCGTTGCCGCTACGAGAAGCGAGGGAGCAGTTCGAGCGCGCCTACCTGCAGCAACAGCTCGTGTTGTGCGGCGGCAAGGTCGGGCAACTGGCGAAGCGCGTCGGCATGGAAAGAACCCATCTCTACCGCAAACTCCGGTCGCTGGGCGTGGACTTCAAGTCGGTGACCGGCGACGACTGAGCACCCGGCGGAGTCAGGACCCTTCCACCAAACGCCCCGACGCCTGGAGTACGTGCGGTGCGACCGCGGGCCGGTCGGCCGGCAGCACAGTGCCGTCGGGCAGGAAGATGAGGCCCGGCTCGCCAAAGTCCTCGAAGGACAGGCCGCGCACCAGGTTGAGCGCGCGCTGCTGCAGATCGATGCTCGGGCCGTCAGGTCGTCGCTGAACGGTCGAGACGATCTTGCCCTCGATAAACTTTCCGTCGCCATCCAGCGTCGTCGTGAGGATCGGGGCGACACCTTTGATACCGGCGACACTGATTCCATAGTAGGTTGCGAAATTACCCAGGCTGTAGGCGATCAGCCTTTCTTTATAGCGTTCCATGCCGCGCACGACGTGCGGCCCGTGCCCGATGACGAGATCGGCACCGGCATCGACGACACCTCGTGCGAACCAGACGACGTCACCGCGCGGTTCGCCGTAGTACTCCTCTTCCGCAAACGGCACGCGCGTCACGTCCGCGCCCTCCGCACCGCCATGAAACGACACAATAACGATGTCATGTGTTGCCGCGAACTCAGCCACCGTCGTGAACGCGAGTTCGTAGTCGAGCAGCATGTTCGAATTCCTGGTGACGGCATAGGCGAGAACGGCAACTTTCAGCCCGTTGCGTTCGAAGCTCGCAAAATCATCGACCCGGCCCGTGTGGTACATGCCAGTCGCCGCGATCGCCTCCATGCTGGCCGTGCGCCCTTCTTCGCCGAAGTCGCGTGCATGATTGTTGGCGAGACTCAGCACGTCGAACCCGGCATCGCGGTAATGTTGTGCGTAGCGTGTCGGCGAGCGGAACAGGTAGCAGGCGTTCGGGTTGCTGCACTTCTTGCCGGGCTCGCCGCCATCGAGCAACACGCCCTCCAGGTTGCCGAAAGCGATATCGGCAGCCGCAAGCGTCGGCGCGACATGCGCGAGAAAGCCCGCGCCATCGTCATCGGGCAGGTGGTTCCTCGGGTAGTCCGTCCCGATCATCATGTCGCCCACCGAGGCGATGCTGATGCGCAACGCCGACTTGTCGGGCTCGGGCGGTGGCAGAGGCGGCGCCGCTTCCACGGGTACCACAACCGGCGCGCTTTCAGGGGCTGGCGCAGGGACGGGTGCCGGCGGTGTGGCACAGGCCGCCAGCATCGACAGCACGAGCAGGCAGGAGAGAGTGCGTGCGCTAGTCACTGAGTCGTATACGAAGAACATCGATCTTGGCTGCATGCAGGCGACTACGCAGCAGGTTCAGCTCGTCGAGGTCGTCGGTGGGGCCGACATACACGCGGTGGTAGTTGCGGTCGTTGACCTTGACGCGCTGCGTAATCGACTCGATGCCGTGCAGCGCGAGTTCGGCGCGGCGGCGGTCGGCGTCAGCGCTGGTCGAGAAGGACCCGGCCTGCAGGACATAAAGACCCGGTTCAACGACCGCCTCGGGCGGTGCACTGGTCTCGGTTTCCGGTGGCTCCTCGGGAGTGACGACTTCGACATTGGGCAGGATGTCGTAGAACGTGAAGCGCCGCTCCTTTTCTTCTTTGGGCTCGCTTGCAGCCGGCGGCTCTGCCGCGTTCTCGCCATTGTCGTCGAGCGCGCTTTGCATGCTCGCGGGCGTGGCGGCCGTTTCGAGCGCGGCCGGTTGCGGGCGGCGGTCCTTGACATACACGGCGACGGCGAC
>JAOUNK010000461.1 GCA_029881015.1 Gammaproteobacteria bacterium
GAGGAAGGCGCGATCGATGCGTACCTGAAACTCCTCGACCGTTCCGGCGACGCCCTGTCGGCTTTCGGCATGAGTCGCGGCATGCCGCCCCTGCTGCGCCGGTTCGCGAAACCCTGGCTGGCATGGAAGATGCGTGGCGCCTTTCGACGCAAGACATGGGACGTTCTCAGCGACCTCACCAGCGACCCGGACCTGATTGCGACGCTTTGCGGACAGTGGGGCGACATGGGTATGCCGCCCAGGCGCTCACCCTTCATGGCACACGCGATGATCGCCAGACACTATCTTTATGGCGGCTACTACCCGGTCGGCGGCTCGTGGCGGATTGCCGAAACGATCATCCCGAAGATACAGGCCGGCGGCGGCGAAGTGTTCACCTACGCGAAAGTCGACAACATTCTCGTGGAGGACGGCAAGGTCGTCGGTGTCGCGATGCAAGACGGCCATCGCATTGCATGCGGCTGCGTTATTTCGTCTGCCGGTGTCCACAATACGTTCAACCACCTGTTGCCCAGGGACGTCGCAGAGCGCAGCGGCTATCGGCGACGCATGGAAAACGTAGAGCCGAGCGTTGCACACCTCGGCGTCTATATCGGATTGAAGGGCACTGCCCGGGAACTCGAACTGCCGCGGACCAATTTCTGGATCTACCCGGGCAACGACTATGATGCCGCCCTCGACGCGTTCATGGAGGACCCCGACGCCGATTTCCCCATCGTCTACATCTCCTTCCCGTCGGCAAAAGACCCGGACTACGAAAACCGGCATCCCGGCACCGCGACCATCGAGGTCGTTGCGCCCGCGCCTTACGAGTGGTTCGAGAAGTGGCGCGACGCAACCTGGGGCAAGCGCGGCGCTGACTACGAAGCGTTCAAGGAAGCCCTGGGCGAACGGCTGCTCGAGTACGTCTACGACAAGTTGCCGCAGCTGCGCGGCAACGTTGACTACCACGAAGTCTCGACGCCCCTGTCGACCAACTGGTTTGGTGGCTACCAGCGTGGCGAGCTTTACGGGCTGGCGCACACGGATGAGCGCATGCGACAGGACTGGCTCGGCCCGCGAACGAACATCCCCGGGTTGTGGCTGACAGGACAGGATGTCCTGACCTGCGGCGTGACAGGCGCAATGATGGCGGGCCTGCTGACGACCATGAGCCTGGTCGGCGCGCGCAAAACGGCACCGCTGCTCAGGAAGATCTACGCGTAGCCCGGCAATTCGCCCTATTCGGGTTTCCCGTGCGCGATGAGCACGTCGCAATGAAAGTGATCCAGGGCACGCGCGGCCGTACTGCCTATGATGCGCAGTTTCAGCTTCGACCTGGCAAGCGCCCCCATCACAACGAGACTTGCGCCCTGCTGCATCGCGAACGCGGGTAACACCTCGTGTGCCCGGCCCGGCAACAGGTGAAGGGCCTTGTCGGCGACGTTACTGGTTTCGGCGAGCACGTGAAGCGCCTTCCGATGTTCGGCCCGCATCTTCTTGTCCAGCTCCTTGATCGGCAGCTTGACGGGCTTCATGGCCCAGGTTGCGAGCTGCCCGATTTCCGCAAGGCGTTGATACGTGTGCAGTACCTTGAGCGTACCGCCACACTCGTCGGCGATCGCGCGCGCCATGTCGATAATCCTGTGGTCGAGGCTCGCAGGCTTGTCGTGCGCATTGACAGGATCGACCGCGGCGATGATGACCGGCGGGTCCCGCCACTCCTTCGGTTTCACGAACCAGAGCGGGTAGTCGAGGTCTCGAATCAGTTCCCAGTCGACACTGTCGAGCGACGCGCGCTCTGACGGCGAGTGGTAGTGCGTACCCTTGACGACAAACAGTGGCTGTCGTGCGGTCGCCTCCCTGCGAATGACCTCGGCCACATTCCGCTCCCTGGAACGATTGACCTCGACCTGGACGCCGGCCTGCTCCACGCTCGCCACCACCGCTTTCAGGGTCTCCTCCTGGGACGCCCTGATGCTCTCGGCAATGTCCTGCGACTCCAGCAGGTAGACGTAGCTGTCACCGAGGAAATCCGTTACCGGGTCGCTAACCAGCAAATGCAGGTTGCAGTCACGCGAACTCGCCAGCCATGCGGCGCGTGCAACGACGATATCGGGATAGCGATCGAACTCAACGACACAGAGAATGTTGCGGCTCACAAAACACCTCCTCGCAACTTTGCAGTCCTACCGTATCGCTGCAGCGCGTCATGAGCACTTCGTATTAGTACGCATTGATTCAGGCCGTGCCGAACTTGGTCTCGA
>JAOUNK010000463.1 GCA_029881015.1 Gammaproteobacteria bacterium
AAACCGGACGCCATTGTCGTCGAGCAGGCCGATCAGGGTGTTGTTATCGGTTTCGGGGCTGACCGTATAGAACTGCAGCGGTTCGCTCTTGCCGAAACGGATCTGCTGCCCGTCGATGACGGCAATTGCGACCTGTCCGGAGCGTACCTGCGACAGAAATTCGGAATAGTCCGCCTTCTGCGGCTGTCCGCCACTGACGCCCGACAGCCCTTGCACCACCGACAGGAGGACGACGATGATGACGATGAAAACGAGTACGTTTTTGGTTAAATCATTCACTTTTCGACACTACTACAATTGATAGTTTCTGGCTACCAAGTACACCTCACGGCTGCCAGCCCTTGAAGCCTTGGGTTTGATGACCTTGACACGCGCGAAAGAGTTCCGGGCTTCGCGCACAAATTCGTCGAACCCCTCACCCTGGAATACCTTGCAGACGAAGTCGCCGCCGGGCTTCAGGACGCGCCTGGCCATATCGAGGGCCAGCTCCACGAGATACATGGAACGTGGCTGATCGACGGCCTTCGTGCCGCTGATATTGGGTGCCATATCGCTCATTACAAGGTCCGCGCCGCCTTCTCCGACTGCCTGGAGCAGTTGCTCGAAAACGGCCTCATCACGGAAATCCCCCTCGATGAACTCGACGTCGGGCAGTGAGTCCATGGGCAGAATATCGACCGCGACGATCCTGGCGCGTCCGTCCAGCTTGTCGGTCACATACTGACTCCAGCTGCCCGGCGCCGACCCGAGGTCAAGGCAGACCATGCCAGGCTTCAGGAGTCGCTCCTTGTCGTCGATCTGTTTCAGCTTGTAAACGGCCCGGGAGCGCCAGCCCTCGCGCCGCGCCTGCTGCACATACGGGTCGCGCTCCTGACGGTCAAGCCAGCTACCCGATGACCGGCGGGGTCCACTCATTCCCAGGCTCCAATTGTTGCGGCCCCTGGGGCCGCGCACTGCTACACTTTGCGTCCATGAATCTAAACGAACAGCAGAAGAAATTCCTCCGCGGCCTCGGCCACCAGCGCAAGCCGCTCATCATGGTCGGCGAAGCCGGACTCACCGAATCTCTGCTCGCGGAGTTCGAATCGACACTCGCCCATCACGAGTTGATCAAGGTCCGGGTTCGCGTTGGCGACCGCGATACGCGCGACGAGATCATCCGCACGCTGTGCGACACCAGCGGCGCGCATCTCGTGCAACGGATCGGCAACGTCGCGCTTCTGTTTCGTCAGAATCTGAAGAAGAAGCCGGACAAACGCCTGCGGCTTCCGGCGGGCTGATTCCTCGCCTCACTCGTATCGGACTTCGACGATCTCGAAAGTCTTGACGCCATCAGGTGCCTGGAACTCGATCACGTCGCCTTCATTCTTGCTGATCAATGCGCGCGCGATTGGCGATGTGAAAGACAGGAGCCCCTGCTTGATGTCAGCCTCGTCTTCACCGACGATCCGGTAAGTAATCTCCTTGCCCGTCGACTCGTCAATCAACTCGACGGTCGAACCGAAGACCACTTTGCCGCGCGCATCGACCGCCTTGACGTCGATGACATGCTTGTGCGAAAGCTTGCCTTCGATTTCCTTGATGCGGCCCTCGATGAAACCCTGCTGTTCCTTGGCGGCGTGATACTCGGCGTTTTCCTTGAGGTCGCCATGCGCACGCGCTTCGGCGATCGCCTTGATCACGGCGGGACGATCGACGCTCTTGAGCCGGCGGAGTTCCTCCTCCAACAGCTCGTGGCCGCGTACTGTCATGGGCACCTTGCTCATGCAAAAACCTCGTTGTGCAAATCCTGAAGTCGGTTGACGTCGCTGTCATCGAGATGCTCGATGGCGAGACACGTGGCGATTGCCGCGCCAAGCGTCGTGTAGTACGTCACTTTCTTACGAACGGCTTCCGCCCGAATCGATTCCGACTCGTTGATCGCCTGCTTGCCTTCCGTCGTGTTGACGATCAGGTCGATTTCGCCGTTCTTGATCATGTCCACGATATGCGGACGACCTTCGCGAACCTTGTTCGCTCTCCGGCATGATACACCAGCCTCGGCCAGCGCTTTCGCCGTGCCGTGCGTCGCAACGATGTCGAAGCCCATCTTGGTCAGGATCTTCGCGAGCTCGACCGCTTTTTCCTTGTCGCGGTCCCGTACGCTCAAGAGCGCCGCGCCCTGGCGCGGGATGATGACGGAGGATGCCAGTTGCGCCTTCGCGTAGGCCTCTCCGAAGGTCCTTCCGACCCCCATGA